>JBMFVL010000041.1:0-12705 GCA_049966015.1 Thermoplasmata archaeon
GTATTGAATTGAGGTACAGGGGGTGTTGGGGGATTGACCTGTGTGGGGGGGTATGACGGATTACTATGTCTGGGTATTTTGTTTTTTTTGCTTTTTAAATAAATTATAGTAAAGATTATAATGAATATTATTACCATGGCTAAAAATAGGATAACATAACTGGAGGATCCACTTGTATTGTTGGATTGTGCAGGTGGAGCGCTTGCTGGACTAAGAGGGTAACTGCTGTTTGTTATTGCCAGTTTATCAATCCATGTAAACCCATTTCCATTTGAATAATCTTGTTCAGTGTATACATATCCAAGTATGTATCCCGTATTGGGATCATAGTAGGACTTCCAGTTGTAATTGGCAGTGAATATACCGTAGATATCGTTGCGCTGGTAACTGCCGTTACCTTCCGTGTATATTGAATACACGTATCTGTTCTCTACGTAGAACGGATGGTGAGTCGATACCACAGTCATTTGTGTATTTAAAATGAAAAAGGTACTCTGATTTGATAAAGTGTTGTTTATATAAAACCATACCCTGGGGTTAGTATAACCGGTCTGGTTATCTGTACCCCTTGTATACAGGAAGCTATTGTAGGAGTAATAAAAAGAACCAGTTATTCCTCCATTGAGGTTACCACCTGAATTGTTAACATAATGCCATACTGTATGATAATTAACGTATACACTGCCATTTATAAAAACGTTGGACATTGTATAGGTCCCATTTATATAAGTAGCTTCAGTATATCCTGTGTAATTGCCTACTCCGTTATTAAGGACTATAACTTCGTAATATGAAAAATGATCACCTTGCCTGGGTACATATCTGCTGTATGATGTAGCAGGGCTTGCCATTGAAGTGACTGTGAAAACCAGAATAACCAGAATAAAAAGTAAGGGAAATTTCATCCTACGAAACCACCTCCACCCATTGTGGATATATGAGAAGGATGGAAACCCCCGAGAGAACTGTATGACTGGTAATATATACCATGCGCTACGTAAAGGGGCATGAAAACAGGGGTAGGAACATAGGTGAATAAAACCGGTGGTGCAGAAGGATCCATTCCCTTCACTATTTCGTTTTTTACTCCCTGTATCATTCTTACAGCCAGTGTGATCGTTTCAGGTTGTGAATTGGATATGTTCTTGGAGGCTATGTAACCATATGCCTTTTCCAGTAGATTCAATGATTCATTCGCCTCTAATGTAGGAATTGTTGCTAATATTGATGATGCAACAAGGGGATATTCTAGATATGTTTTCATTCCATTGGTTATGATGTACATTTTTGTACCTATTCCTTCTACTGGTAATTCAGATATGGTTAAATATGCAGAAGATAACTCTGTGTCGTCAGAGGTAGAATACCCCCATGAAAAAAACAGCTCCCTGATGGCCTTGAACTTATCCATAATCTGGGATGGGGGAAGGTTCAGCAAGGAAAGTATTGCAGCGCTTTCATATGAAGGTGTGAGATCCCTTTTATAGACATCAAAATATTCTAACGGATATGTTCCGTCATACCTTTTTCCGAAGTATAATATCGATGAGATCCCCAGGGCAGATTCCTTTGGAACACCGTGTCTGTGTACTTCTTTGGTTAAAGATTTGAGCTCATCCAATGCCTTGGATAAATCGATTTTTTGAGAAGATAATATTTCAGCAGAAAGCAATATATTTTCAGTGTTGTGTCCTATAGATTTTACCTGATCATATGCCATGACGAAATTTTTACCTATTGTAGCAGGATCCCCCTTTATTTTGGCCAGTCCAACAGATATTGACCTTAGGTAGGTTGGGTCTATAATTGTTTTCAAAGCGGTTTTAAGATTGATGAAATGGTAATAAGTTAAATTTGCAATATTTCCCAGTTCCTGATTGATTTTGGATTCCTCTTCGATGTAGTTTATTACGTCCAGATCGCTTACACGGTACATTTTAATGGGCATTTCCCTCAGGCTAATCGTACCATAGTTTGTAAGGGCAATGTAGTAATCTTTGTATTTGACAGCAGATAGAATCGAACTGGATATTTCATTTATTGCAGCTAATTTCTTTTGTTCCTCCTGAATCTCCTTATCTAAGGCATTTATTTTATTCTGTTCATCCATCAATTTTTGGGACTCTTTCTCCCTTTTTTCCATTCCCTCTAGATGGAAAAAGATTGAATGAATTTTTTTATTTTCTTCGATCATATCATTTTTTATTGATCCTTCTAGAATTTCTTTCTGGAGAAGGTTTTTACTGAGTGCTTCGCTTTCCTGCACTTCTTTTAGTTTGGTTTGATAATCATCTTCATTATAAACAATGATCAACCCATATTTCCTTAATTTTTCTAATTCCTCAGGAGGGATATCAACATTAATGTTTTTATCTTTTACCTGGCTTAAAAATGTGAAGGTATCTTTCACGTTCATATATATCAATTAACTATTGGGATTCTAATATATAATTTTTCTTGATTCATATTATTTTTTATATTTATTTGGAGCTCCTCTATACCTATATTGCTGAATTCAATTATATGGTCACCGGTCAATGCTTCTTTGAAAACGTACACCATATCCTGCCTTTTATTGTTTCCAAAATAACCGAACCTGTTTCTTCTTTCCTGTGAGATCCTTTCATATGCATACATGAACTCATACATTCCTCTATAGAATTGGTCTTCTATTTTTTCTCTTGCACTTTCAAAAGTTAATTTTACTGGTTCTATTCCTTCTAAATCTACAAAGTAAATACTGCCATTCGGGGATAAAACCGCATCTTTATCCAACCATACATCATAATAATCCAATCCTTTGTAAAATGTACCGTCATATTCTAAAGTTCTTGCGTATAGCGTTAAAGAAGCCATTCCAGATTTTATAAAATTTTTTTCTATTTCTAATGCCTGCTCTTTGTTGGATATCTTTAGCAGATCGTAAACATAGGAAGCATTGGTACCTATTGCATTGGTAGAATGGAAATATAACCTTATATTTGAAGGGACCAGCCTTTTTTCCTGTACTATGACACCAGGATATTTCCTATACCAATAAATGTTTTTTATTACATTGGATATATCATCTGGTAAAACGCTTACATTTATTACAGGCGCTATTAAAAATCCATTGATGCTGTCTATGTCTGCCATTTCAGAGATTTTCAGGGCTGTCTGGGCATGCTCCATTCCCTGACCCCCATAAGGGGAACCTCTAAGCCATAGCTCATTGGTGATGAGTCTGTCTGCATTGCTATCTATTTTCAAGACCTTTTCCCTTAACTCATGGCTGGTGATAGCTTCTATTATATTGGGTGGAGTCAGGATATGCTGGTTGTATGGATCTATTACAGAACCTATACCCTTGACAGATAGATAAAAATCCATTCCGTTAATTTTGGCTATAGGCACTTCTAATATTCCGCCTCTATTGTCATCCGGTATGAAATTAACTGATTTAATTGGATTTGTATTTGATAAATTTTTGAAAAATGGAGGGAGATACACATAATCTAGGTATGAACCCACATATTCTTTGAACTGTTTATTGTAGTAGTTTTCTTTGCTTTCGTATTGTAACAATTCAATTTTATAACTGGCTAATATCATGATCCTACACTTATTGATTTGTTTTTAAAATTCCTTCTATTTTTTTTTCTATTTTTTCTAGATTTTTGGGGATTTCATCTGCCCCGTCCAATATTACCCAATCCTGTTCTTTTTCAGTTATTTTATCGTAAACATATTTGACATTTTTAAGATAAGATTCTTTTTCAAAGGGATGTAGATTCTTTCTTGTTTTGGTACGTTCTATAGATATATTTACAGGTACGTTTATATATATTTTTAAATTAAATTTCAATGGAAATACACGCTTTTGCAATTCAAAATTCCATTGCATTGCATTATCTAGACTTGAAAATTGCCCCTGTTCGAAAAGAGGATAGGATTGATAGGCGATTGTTGAATAATAGGTCCTGTCACATATAACCACATTCCCTTTTTTTTTGTATTTTTCTATTTTCTTTGCATGGTATATTCTATCAACACTGTATAGCAGGGAAAGAAGCAATGCATCATCTGGTTTTTTTCTTGATATTTTTTTTACCAGCTTTCCGATCGAAGTATTGGAAGGTTCATGTTCTACTATGACCTTGCTGAATTTATTAGATAAAGACCTGGATAACAATTTAGAATAGGTTGTTTTCCCGGCCCCATCTATACCTTCTATGGCTATCAATAAAAAATCTGTGCTACCCATTAATTCGCCTCTGAATAACCTTCAACTTTATTGGAATAGGCAATTATTGTATTTTTCATTAGATCAGGTTCAGGAATGCCTTCGATATCAACATAATGTTTCAGGATTACCATATTGTTGTCTTTATCCTTTATTATTCCCAGTGTAATTTTCATATCTCCGTATTTCTCATTGCTCATGGCTGTGGTAACGTCGTATATTATACTATAAGGGTATTCTTTTTTAGTCAAAGAAGTAAAATAAGAGAGATAAATAATTCTTTGTGTGGTTATGATAACGCGATCTTCTTTTCTTAGCCATAAGTAGTAAAATAAAAAAATTGCAAGAAATAGCGTTGTGAGCAGGAACAGTGTATAAAGGTAAATGTATAATTGTTCAAGAATATATTGGTTGGATGGCAATAAATTAACGATGGCTAGTAATAACAATGCACTGGAGGATATTGTTATTGGCAAACGGTGAGATTCTTTTACTACAGAGATGAACCTGTAGATTATTGAACTGAATATTAACAAAGCAATCGTGAACATGACAGCTGCAAGAGGGATTGAAAGATTAACTAGAGGGTACCACCACGGGGATTGAAACGTATTTTCTATAGGTTTGTAGGATATATCGTATATAACCAGTGCCAATAATACTGATAATATGCCTCCCCACACAGAGATATAATTTATAATTGTTTTGTGGATTTTCAGAGATTCAGTTAAACTCCAGTATATGGTAAAAGCCATTAAAAAAATAGCTAGCAGGAATATGTAATATTCATATATGGATAAACTTATTGACCCTAGAAAATAGGAGGTGAGGAGCAATAGTATAGTCAAAAAATAGGCATATTCCACTTTTTCCATGTAGGGAATAATAGGACCTGTATCATAGATTATAGATTCACCTTTGTTAAGGGTTACGGTATATCCTTTCAACTTTTTTTTCATTAATAACACTTTAAAAATATATATTAAGAAGTTTTGTTATGAAGCAATCTCTCTATTGCATCTGCAGGCATGCCATTGCATTCTTTCAATGCGGCTATTGCACTTTCTTCCGATACATGGGCATTGTTCATAACAATTTCGATATCTTCTTTGGTAAACAGTTCCTTTTTTCTCGGGACTTCTTTGGCTTCACCGACCACGGTATATGTCTTTACACCCTGCGCTTCTACCAAAGTTACTTGTGGAGAGGGTATATGCAATTCCTTATCTGTGGTTATTATAACAACTTCTTCTACATTGGGCATTTCTTCTGTCTTTATTCCCATTCTTTTCATCATCAATTTCATAGACTTGGGATCCATATTACGTGGCATCATTTGGAAAACCTCATAAGGTAATTCAATATGCCTTTTGAACTATGCATCCTGTTTTCAGCTTCATCAAACACTATGGAATGTTTGCTATCTACAACCTCATCAGTTATTTCATAACCCCTGTGTGCAGGAAGACAGTGCATCACCATAACATCTTTAGGAGCCTTTCCTAATAAATCCATGTTTATCTGGTATGGCTTAAAAACTTTTTCTCTCTTCTCTTTTTCCTTTTCATCACCCATAGAAACCCATACATCAGTATATATGAAATCAGCATTTTTTACTGCCTCTTTAGGGTCTGTAAGTATAGATATTCTGGACCCTGTTTTTTCAGCAATTTTTTTTGCATTTTTAACGTACTCTGCGCTGGGGGCATAATCCTTAGGTGTTGCTATGGATATGTTCATACCTACCATTGATGCACCGATCATAAGGGAATTACACATGTTGTTACCATCCCCTATGTATGTAAAATTGATGCCTTTAAGTGCACCTTTCTTTTCTTTGATTGTCATGAAATCTGCAACTATCTGGCAGGGATGCTCCCTGTTGTCAAGAGCATTTATAACGGGAATGGATGAATGCTTTGCAAGTTCTTCTACATTCTTGTAATCAAAGGCTCTGTATATTATTCCATCAACAAACCTTGATAAAACATGTGCAGTATCATGGATTGTTTCACCCCTTGATAGTTGCATATCGTTGGGGTTCAAATAAATAGGGTGTCCCCCTAACTGGAATATTGCTGTTTCAAAGGATATTCTTGTCCTTGTACTCGGCTTTTCGAAAATCATGGCAAACGCTTTATCTGCCAGAGGTTTGCCTGCATAATTGGGGTTCTCTTTGAATCTTATTGAATCATCAATAACACTTTCGAAATCACTTCCAAAATCTTTTACCATTATAATATCTTTTTTGGTCATCATAATAGGTTATTATATTTATTGTTAATAAATTTTTATGTTGTTTTAGGTTATACCTTTAGTGCCTTGCGCAACACTACCAATGGCAACAAGGCACACTTTATCCTGCTTGCACCTACAGGGACTTTAAGTAAATCTATAACTTCCTCCGGTTTAATTTCTTTTAATTGCTCGATAGTCATTCCTTTTATGTAATCTGTTAACAACGAAGCAGAGACCATGCTTATTGCACAACCTTTGCCGTTGTATTTTACGTCTTCAACTTTGTTGTCCTTTATTTTTATATACAGATTGATTTTATCCCCGCACAGGGGATTGCTATCCTCAGATTTAAGGTCGGCATCTTCCAATACACCGAAATTATGGGGGTTAGAATAAATTTCCATGAAGATTTCAGTGTATAAATCATTTACATCCTCATTCATACTTTGAACACCTTTTTTACTTTTTTAATACCTTCTTCGATCATCATCACTTCACTTTCAGTATTGTAAAAATATATGCTTGCCCTCGCCATACTTGTTACATTAAAGCGCTCCATCAGTGGCTGGGCACAATGATGCCCTGCACGTATTGCTATACCCAGTGAATCAAATATTGTAGATACATCATGTGAATGCACTTTCCCTATATTAAAAGAAAATATTGCACCCCTTTCCTTTGTTGTACCGTATAATTTTACGTCTTTTTCTTTGTTAAATATTTCCATTGCCACTCTGGACAGCTGCTTTTCCCTTTCTTCTATGTTTTTCATTCCTATTTTCTGTAAATACTCAATTGCTTTAGATAGCCCGATAGGCCCTGCAATGTTTGTTGTACCTGCTTCGAATTTGTAGGGTACATTATTCCATGTTGATTCATGCAGATGTACCTCTTTTATCATATCCCCTCCACCCATGTAAGGTGGCAGGGATTCCAACAGTTCTTTTTTGCCCCACAATACCCCTATGCCCGTTGGGGCTAGCATCTTATGACCTGAAAAAACAAGGAAATCACATTCAAGGTCTTTAACATTGACAGCTTTATGTGGCATTAGCTGTGCACCATCTACAATTACAATCGCACCCATTTCATGTGCTTTTCTGGCTATCCTTTTTATATCTGGAAAAACAGCAGTGACATTAGATGCACCTGATACAGAAACGATTTTTGTTTCGCTATCTATATAATCTAAAAAGGAATAATCCAGGTCCCCATCTTCTTTAACATCAGCATAAATTAATTCTGCATTGGGTTGCAAGAACTGCCATGGGACAATATTGGAGTGATGCTCGAGCATTGTTAACATTATTTTTCCTTTTTTGTCTTTAAACATCGTTTTACCTAGAGATGATGCCAGTAGATTCAATCCTTCAGTTGTACCTCTCACATAGACAATCTCTTCTGGAGAATTAGCGCCTATGAAGGATGCAACTTTATCTCTAGATTTTTCATATTGCTCTGTGGCAATTTCGCTTAATGAATAAACACCTCTATGGATATTGGCGTTTTTTGTAGAATAGAAATCCATCAATGCATCTATAACAGGTTTGGGTAACTGGGAGGTGGCTGCATTATCCAAATATACGAGTTTTTTCCCTTTGAACTCTTGCGACAATATAGGAAAATCATTCCTCAAGTTTAACCAAAAATCTTCATTCATCCTATCACCTTTTCAATGGCCGAATCCATGGTACCACTTGTCTTCTATATACCTTTTTACACTGTGGTCTTTGAGCTTTGATAGTATATCAATAGTAAAGGCTTCTTTGAATAGCTGCTGACTCATTGATAAATTGATACCTCTTGACATGATATAAAATAGTTTTTCTTCATCTATTTTTTCTACAGATGCTTTGTGCTTTGCATGTACATCATTGTTTTTTATGGTCAATGTAGGCAGAACATTTGCTAATGCGTCTTCAGAAAATAACATGGCCAATGCAGCTAAATCTGCAGAGGATTTTATTCCTGTATTTTCTATTGTTATATTCCCTTTTAATACGACTTTATTTTTTGAAGAGGAAACTGATTTCATTATTGTGTTACTAGTGCTATTATGCCCAATATGTACGTTTTTTAGATTCATTATAGCATTTGATGGTACATCACTGTTTATAATGCTATTGCTAGATAAATATGCACCGTTGTGTAATGTGTTTACTACGTCACTGTAAAAATTACAGGAATCTTTGACTGCAATGAATAAATTCAATGTAGCATTTTCTTTTTCCTCAACTTTAACCCCCAAATAATCTAGAGAATTAACGTTGCCTTCATATACTATATTTAAATTGAGGGTAGATGAGGGTTCCATCTCAACTTCGATGATGTTTGATAGCGCAGTATTGTTGTTATTTACGATTTTGTATGTAACTGTTGTAGACGAAAGTTCACCCATTGATAAATAATGCCTTATTCCACTAGTTGTATTTTCAGTTTTGCTTCCTGTTAATATTTCAATTGGATTATTATAGATGGTTTTGGGAGAGATTTTTACAACAGATCCGTCATATAAGTACAATCTATTTATTAGATTATGTAGATTCTCTTCGTTGTTTATACGGCTTACTTTTGTTATTTCTCCAATCCTGGATTTATATGGCTCTATTGAAGATCCATTGAGGTCTTTTATTTCTTTACCGCTTCCTACGACATAGCTGCAGAAAGTATCAACAGTTGTATATAGCGACTCTTTTTTGATACTTAATCCATCATCAATTTCCCCTTGTTTTTCAGGATAGGTAGGGTTTGCTATATAATGCTTGGCGGTAGGGGAATCAGCCTCCTCTTTCCACCCCTCTTTTAATCTTTTTTTCAGCTGGATATACTCACTTTCATTAGCTATCATATTTTACCCCACCGCCCCTGCTTTTGCCATTTCCAGCCTTATAAGCCTGTTAAGCTCTATAGCAAATTCAAATGGAATTTCCTTGAGAACATCGTCTAGAAATCCCAATACTATCAGTGAACTCGCTTCTTCTTCAGATAATCCTCTAGATTGCAAATAATATATCTCTTCTTCGTTTATTTTACCTACGCTTGCTTCATGACTGAGCACGGCTGTAGGTTCATAAATCTCATTGTGAGGGTATGTATCTGACCTGGATTTGTCATCCATTATAAGTGCGTCACATTGCACATGGGATTTGGAATATAAAGCACCTTTATTTATTCTTATCAATCCTCTAAAAACAGATGTTCCACCACCCATGCTTATGCTTTTAGCAATGACCTTTGAACTTGTATAGGGAGCATTGTGTATTATTTTTGCTCCACCATCTTTCCATGTATTTCCGTTACCGAAGGCTATGTTTAAATGAGAAGCTGTGGAATATTCACCCCTTAATACACTTGAAGGATATAGCATTGTTATGTAAGAGCCCAGACTACCACCTACCCATTCCATCTTTCCATGCCTGTCTACCCATGCTCTTTTTGTATTGAGGTTATACACATTTTTACTCCAATTTTGTACAGTTGTGTATCTTGCCTGTGCGTTTTCTTTAACATATATTTCTACAACGGCACTGTGTAATGAATGTGTAGTGTACTGTGGCGCAGTACATCCTTCTATATAATGCACTGCAGAATCCTTTTCTGCTATTATAAGGGTATGCTCAAATTGACCTTCTTTTTCTGCATTCATTCTGAAATAAGTCTGGAGTGGCATGTTCATCTTGACCCCTGCTGGAACATATGCAAAACTGCCCCCGCTCCATACAGCTCCGTGCAGTGCACTGAATTTATTATCACTTGGAGGCACACATTTCATAAAATATTCTTTTATTAAATCCGGATATTTCTGTAAAGCTGAGTCCATATCCATAAAAATTATTCCTTTGTCTTCCCACTCCTTTTTAAGCTTGGTATAAACACCTTCAGATTCATATTGCGCTACACTCCCTGCCAGATATTTCTTTTCTATTTCAGGAATACCTAGCTTTTCAAACGTATCTTTGATATCTTTGGGTACTTCATCCCAATTCGTAAATTTTCTATCTTCAGGTCTTATGTAGTATGTAAGGTCATCAAAATTTATTTGGCTGAGGTCTGGACCCCATGTAGGCATTGGTTTGGACAGGAATATTTCTAAGGACCTTAGCCTTAGCCGTCTCATCCAGTCAGGTTCTTTTTTTATTTTTGATATTTCTTCTACTACTGAGGCGTTTAAACCTTTCGGTGTTGCTTCAATATACCTTACTTCATTCCTAAAATTAGTATCTGGAGTATCCATCTACATCACCTTTTTGTATCTTTCATAACCTTCTTGTTCTATTTTCTTAACTAAGCTATAATCCCCACTATCTACAATCCTCCCATCAGACATAATATGGACTTTATCTATGCTTAAATGCTCAAGTATACGTTGATAATGCGTTATTAACAAAACTGTGCTATTATTTTTTACAAACCAGTTAATCATGTTAGAAACATGCTTTAAGGCATCTACATCCAAACCAGAATCGATTTCATCTAAGATTACAAACTTGGCTCTTAACATATAAGCCTGTAACATTTCACATCTCTTTTTTTCCCCACCGGATAAACCTTCATTCACAGACCTTGATGAAAAAGAATTATCAAGATCGATTATTTTTAATCCTTCAAGAAGCATATCTTGAAACTCTTTCATGGTTTTGTTTATTCCTATGGCAGATTGTGCAGACCATATTAACTTACTTAAGGATAACCCCGGTACTTCCACAGGATATTGAAATGCCAAAAAAACACCCAGTTTTGCTCTTTTGTCAGGTGTTAACGAAAGCAAATCGTTTTCATTCATTTTGATGGTGCCCTGGGAGGCTTTGTATTTTGGATGCCCCATTATTGTATTCGCCAGTGTACTTTTACCAGAACCGTTAGGGCCCATAATAACATGCAGGCTTCCTCCTTGTAGGGAAAGGTTTATGCCTTTTAGTATTTCTTTATTATCTATGTTTACATGCAGATCTTGTATTTCAACCATAATTTTGTTGTCATTCATTTAGTTACACCTCATATCATAATAGCTTAGTATTACAAAATATTTAAAAACTACAAATGGGATTCGATGAAAAAAGCACCTAATTTAGACAAAAAAGAGCATACTATTTTTTGTTTCTTTTACAAAAATTGATTGCAATTAAATTTATATAGATGATTCACACATATAAATATATATAGATTATTAACCTTTGTGTTAGAGGTAGAAAAGAGGTATGTATAACAAAAGAAGTTTCAGGAGAATGTATAAAAAAGGTGCCTTGGAAGGGTTGCCCCTTTACCTTATTATACTGGTAATTATTGCGTTTATAGCGTTAGGGATATTTTTTGAGATCCTGCAACCATTGCAAAAAACCAATCTTGATTACCTTACTGCTACCCCTAACTCTATATCCTTTACCCTAAGCGGTTCAGGAAGCTCTGCAACGTGTAGTGGTTCATCTAATCTGGTAATTACAGCTTATGGAACCAATGGAAAACCTCTTACTGGTGTAGCCATTACCCTTTCTGGGTATGGAAATCCGCAAGGAGGCAGTACCGGTTCTAACGGTCAGATCACGTTCCATATTAGCTGTTATTATATACCTTATACCTATACCTATCAAATTACAGTAACCGGTCAATACACTGGCACTACACCTAATACGGCACAGGTAATTGTAGAAGTTACAGATACACCCTGAACAAGTACATTACAACCTTTTTTGGAATTGTATTATCGTTGTAGATGAAAAATAGAAATATCTGAAAGCATTTGAGATTTTCTTATGTTTAACTGCCTTCTGAGGACGGCATTATTTATATAACCGGGTCTTTAACCACTGCAATGACCCACTCATTCGCAAATTAATATTGAGTCATTGTATAAATAAACATCTTATTTTAAATTTGTTAAATATAGATTAAACCGTAACTCCGTAATTTTTTGGTAATATGCAAGAATAAAATATGTATGCATTTTCTCGTAAAAAAGTATTTATATTATATTACCATTATTGGTAATATGACCATTCCGGATTGGGTCCGTAAATATAGGCAACCGCGTACAGCAATTGAAAAGCAGGGAAACAACTACTATCTCAGACGTGTAACCAGCGTGTGGAATAAGAAAAAGAAAAGAGCTCAGAAAATAAGTGGAGAATATCTTGGGAAGATTACTCCTGATGGTATAGTGCCCCCAAAATATGAAAGGGTCAGGAGATCCCTTATGGAAGGAAGCATAACTGTAAGGGAGTTCGGTGCAACCCAGTTCATACTGAACT
>JBMFVL010000042.1:0-12516 GCA_049966015.1 Thermoplasmata archaeon
CAAGTGCATTTACATTTTCCAATTCCGTTTTACCAAGTTCTTCAAATTTTTTAATCATATCTTCCCTTGCCTTTAATTCCTCCTCCTTTTTCTTAACTTCTTCAATATTCCTTGCAAGTTCTTCTTCCCTCTTGGCAAGTTCTGTTTCTTTTTGCTTCAATTTATACTCCTTTATTCTCAGCTTGTCCAGTTCCACTTTAATGGATTCAACACGTATTTTCAAGCGAGAATCCAACTCTTTCAATTTTATTTCCCTGTCTCTGAGTTCTTCATCAAGCTTTATAAGTTCCTGTTCACGTTTAGACAAATCTTTCTCATATTCTTTAATAGCGTGATTAACACCAATTTCGATAGGCTTAGCCTCCATTAAATCCCCTCCACATACATTGCAAGTTTTCAACGAAGCAGAGACTATGCTACCACAATGGGGGCATTTCAACTGCCTAACCTCTTCCCTTTCACCCATATGATCACTTCCCCAAAAGATGCTAATTATAACAATGTTCAAAGAATGCAATATATTTTTCTATTGTTAAAGGTTATCAACCTCTTCTCCTTGCCTTAAGATATCTTCTATCTGTGCATAGACATATTCCATCCCTTCTAATGTTTCACTAGAGATTGGTATTATTGTATTGGCAATTCCCAGATCTGACAAGCTCCTGAGGAAGTTTATAGATAGTTCCTTGGATAAAGTTCCTTTTTCGTTCAAAATTTCGTTATAAAGGAATTCATTATCGTTGATTCTTGACATTATCTTGGTTTTTTCCTCATCTGGTATAAGGTCTGTTTTTGACAAAATCCCGAACAAAGGATACCCAAAGCGCAATTCTATTGCTGCTGCAAGCATTTTTACAGAAGAAAAAAGAGTGGCAGAATTTGTAATGTATGGATCATAAACAAACAGAATAATCGTACTGTTTTCTGTACCAAGCTCCGAAACGATACGTTTGCTTGATTCACGGAAAGAAAACAGTTCAGTCTGACCAGGTGTATCAAATATTACATAATCTGAATTTAAGGAATCTACCTCTTCTTTAATTGCATTAAGATGTAGTGCAATCATATCCGCACATGCAATTTGAGCGCCATTAGGACCCAAATTGTATTCATCCATTACATCATATAAATTAACCCATGAACGTATATCTACATCAAATTCAAAATCTATGTCCACACCTGGATCAAGGTTAACCAAAGAGCAATCTATATTCCTACTTTTAAGCCAATTTTGAAAAGCAATGGAAAAAGTGGTTTTACCACTTCCCGCGGTTCCTGTAACAAATACAGAAATTCCATTTTTATTCATTTTTGGATCTAATCTCCTTTAATGCCAAAGCAATTTTTTTAATAATATGGTTCTTGCTCTCCCCTTTTCTAGCAACCTTAATGCGCCCTTCCCTTGTCCACCAATGCCTGGGATATGCCTTGTTGCTTTCTAAAGTGTATTCTATTCCCACCTTCTTGAGAGCCTTAACTAGATGTTCAATAGTGCAATCATTTATAGCCATGCTCTTTGGTACTTTCCTGCCTTCTGCACGGCTGTATTTTTTTTCAAAATAAGAGGGATAAACCCTTATAGAATCTCTCCGTGTTTCCATAAAATCAAGCAATTATAATGCCGTTCAATACTCCATCCTGTCCTGGCCTAGAGGATATCTTGACCATGCCTTTATCTGTTTGAACAACTGCTCCCTTGTTAAGTATATTTCTCTGCACATAGTGTGGGTCTGCACTGTTTTCCTTAACTGTAATCATTTTAGCTTTAACAAAAATCTTTTTTTTAGTATCATATGCATTAATGTAATCAGCTTTTAAAATTTTTATTTTTTTAATGCCCCCTTTACCCCTGACAACGATTTTAGAAAGTTTTGGACCCATAACAGGTAATATGGCATCGCTGCCTATTTCAAACCTTCTTTTTTTCCTCAACAAATGTATAATTCCACCTGATATCTTGTGCCTAGACCTTCCCTGCCAATTAACCATGATTTCACCTATCTTACTCAAATATGCATGCATATATTTTAACTTTAGCAAATTATTGCAACGGTATAGAACCTGTTACTGGTGTTGTTCCTCCAATTTGAATAACGTATAAAGTATACCCATAAAAATTAGGTTGCGGGGGTGCACCTCCAGTAGAATTAGACCATGAAATATCCAAAAATCCACCAGCAACAAAATAATCTGTCATGCTAGGGTGAGGATTGGAAACACATCCACCTATCCATGGTTCAGCTGTTGCCCATTGCCATGTTCCAGGGTCATTATAATAACTGCTGCAACTATATGGATTACCCAACACAGTTCCTCCAGCAACGTCATAAGACGCAATGAATTTACCACTCGGTGAAAAATAAGCAACTTGCATATAATCATACGCCTGGTTTTGAACATAAAAAGGTTTACCGTATGCGTTTTTAATTTCAAACCCCACATCTTCAATAGGTATCTTACCACTAACACTGTAAATTGTAATATTTTCAGAAAGGTAATTAACACTACCGTAGTTGTTTGGAGGGGAAGTTGAGTAAAAAGAAATAATTACTGTATTGTAATTATTCATATGTACAAGGCTTGAAGCAAATACATATAAAACTCCTGCCAATATAACGGTTATAGCAAGGATTAAAATTACAGCAATGATTGTAGACACTCCTTTTTTGCGTTTCCTCGTTACAAACTTTCGCATAACCCTAACCTACCATTCCACTAATACTTGAGTAATACTATTATTAACTATTATTATTTTTGCATTTGCTAACACAGAGCAATATTAATATTCATAAAAAAAATAAATGCATTTATGAAAATTGTTCTAACAACTATAAAAGAAAAAGAGGAAGGTATTGCTATAATAAAAGATCTTTTAGCTAATAAGTTAGCAGTTTGTGGCAATATATTAGAAGGGAAGTCTGTTTATTTATGGGGGAACGGAATAGTCGAGGAAAACGAATATTTGCTGATAATAAAAACTTCTAATGAAAAAGAAAAAGCATTAAAAGATCAACTGGAAAAGAAACATCCTTACGAAGTCCCTGAAATTGCGTCAATAAATGTAGAATCGATTAACCAAAAATACATGGATTACATCTCTAAATGGATATGATATAGCATACGGTATACCTATTCAAGCCATTATTGGATATAAATCTTTATATTAGCGAAAAGTATTTTAGTACTAAAATATTGTTGTATCCTTAAACATAAAAAGAGGTGCCTAGATGGTCAACAAATTATCCAAAAAGGATTCCCCATTTTATAAATGGGTTGTTCTATCCAACACTACGCTTGCAGTATTAATGGCTGGTATAGATACCAGTATTGTTATGATATCATTGCCCTATGTTTTAGGAAGCATTTTAAAGCATACCCCTGGCGGTACATCTCTACCAACATCTCCCGCATACCAATCTGCAACAGCAACAAGTTTCATTTACCTCTTATGGATCATGATGGGGTATATGCTGATCGTTGCAACTCTGTTATTATTCTTCGGAAGATTGGCAGATATGTACGGTAGAGTTAAAATTTACAATGCAGGATTTCTTATATTCACCATTGGTTCTCTTCTTGCAGGATTATCTGCAATAATAATCCCCAACTCAATATTAACTGAAGGAATACAGCTGATCATATTCAGGCTTGTACAAGGAACTGGTGCTGCTATGATGTGGGCAAATAGTGCTGCCTTATTAACAGATGCATTCCCCCCCAATCAGCGTGGATTGGCATTGGGTACAAATATGGTAGCTTCTGTAGGTGGAAGCGTAGTGGGGCTAATATTGGGAGGTGTAATAACATCATCGTATTCATGGAGATGGATATTCTTCATAAATGTACCTATTGGAATATTTGCAACAGTATGGGCATATCTGCAACTGCATGAAATTGCACACATACAGCCCAACCAAAAATTGGATATTCCAGGAGCATTTTTATTTACTTCTAGCATTGCCTCATTGTTGCTAGGTGCAACTTTTTATACGTTAGGCACCATGGGGGCAAATGCAACAGGAACATTCCATACTGAATTTTACCCCTATTTGTTTGACAGTTATATCGCCTTCGCAATATTCCCTATATTACTTATACTGTTCATAATAAACGAAGTTAAATTTGCAACTCACCCGTTAATGCACCTGAACCTGTTCAAAAAAAGAATGTTTACTGCTGGAGTGTTATCTTCTGGCTTAAACGCTATTGGCAGAGGTGGTGTTATGTTTCTGCTTGTTTTCCTGCTGGAGGGTGTGTATGGATACAGTGCACTCCATGCAGGGATTGATTTAATACCTTTATCTCTAGGATTCCTCATAGTAGGGCCATTAAGCGGAGTGTTATCTGATAAATATGGATATAGAATATTGACAACAGCAGGTCTGGGATTGATCACATTAGGTCTTATTTTACTAGCAATGCTTCCCCAACAGACATCTTACTGGGTAATACTCCTTGTATTGCTATTGAACGGAATTGGAGGTGGTATGTTTGCATCTCCGAACATTTCATCAATAATGGGTACAGTAGAACCACATGAACGAGGAGTAGGTTCTGCAATGAACTCCACTATTATGAACATAGCAATGATGATAAGCATGACTGTTGCGTTTGTATTTATAGGCACATCTGTAAATGTTACCCAGATGGTTACTTTATTTGTAGGAACAACAAAAGATCTGCCTTCAAGTATTGTTTCATCTCCACAATATCAGGCTCAGTGGACATCTTTTATGGGTGCATTTCACCACATATTCATAATATTTGCAATACTTGTGTTCATAGCAATAATCCCTTCTATATTGAGACCAGGCGGTACAATTGCACATCATCAAGGCAATACAAGCACACCCCCTAAAGCTTAGGAAAAACAGTAGCCGATATAATTATTAACCTCTAGATCTAAATTTTTAAGTAGTAATTCAATAAAAAGCAATAGGGGAAACGTCCAACTCTATAGTAGAAACAGGTACTGTTGAAGTATTATCTTAATAATGGTTTTATTTTGCTCTTGATTTGAATGTGATAATCTTGAAATTAAATAAAATAAATTAATATAGTCATCTACAATTAGAAAAATGTGGAAAAGGAAATATTAGCATTAATAATCGTTTCTATATCATTAATATTGATCTCTATAGGAAGGATAAAGCAACTAAATATAAGTAGAACTGCAGCCGCTTTGTTGGGTGGTCTGTTAATGATTTTTTTTGGAATAATTCCTATCAATGGCCTATTTTCAACCGTTAGCCAGAACTTATCCACTATCCTTCTGTTGGTGGGAATGATGCTTATTGGAGCATCACTGGAAATTTCTGGGTTTTTTACATACGTAACCTCAAAAATAATGTATAGGTCTTCAAGTGCCATTTCCTATTTTATATCCCTTTCAATTGTAGTGGCATTGTTATCTGCGTTGATTTTAAATGATGTTGTAGTTATATTAATAACACCACTGGTTATAAAAATAGCCAAGGCGAAAGGGTACAACCCAGTTCCCTATGCACTAGCTGTTATTTTTGCAGCAAACATTGGGAGTGCAGCTACAATTAATGGAAACCCGCAGAATGTGTTAATAGGTACATTTCCCAGCGCAGTAAGCCTTGGGATATCCTACAGTTATTTTATTGAGAAAATGGCACCTATTGCCATACTATCTTTAGTGGGAATGGTTATATACATGATTATTTTTAGTAAATTGGAAGGGCAGAAAAAAGAAAATCCAAAAGATGAAATACAAACCAAAATAAATCCATATGCCATTACTATCTCTCTATCAATTCTAACAATGTCCATAATAACCTTTTTTTTCGATAGTGTATTATCTGCTTCAATAGGGGTAATTGCTTTTTTCTATGGTTCACTTGCCCTGATAGTGGTTCCAATAGTGGCAAAGAAAGACCCTGATATATTGATAAAAAAAGTAGACTGGAACATTATATTATTCTTCATAGGGCTTTTCATAATACTAGACGGGGTAATAAGGTCTAACATGATGTCCCTGTTCCTTGTATACATACCACAGAAATCCACAGGCAATATCGTTGTTCTGACAAGCATTACTACGATATTCTCCACCTTAATAAGCAACGTACCAAGTGTAATACTTCTATTGTATATGATATCCCCTACAAAAATAAACTATCTTACATTGTCTGCATCATCAACGTTGGGTGGGAATGCTACTTTTATAAGTGCAGTAGCAAACATAATAGTTCTTGAAAAAGCTCAGAAAGAAGGTGTAAAAATATCTTTCAAGGAATTCATCAAATATGGAATTCCAATAACTTTAATCTCTCTTTGTATAGCAACATCTTTGCTCTATTTTGGATATTGATTACCTTTATTTAATTTAATCCATAGATTGTATCTCAAATATTATATATCAAATATACCTGATTTTAAATATGGATAAAAAACAATTCAAGGAAGAATTTGAAAATGAGATAAAAGCAATATCCGCAAGTATTGCTAATGAACCTTTATGCTATCATTGCAAAGGAAGATGCATTGGAAAGCTTGGCAATGGATATACCAACGTGGAGAGAGCCATGGCTATAGGTGGTAAAGACTACAAAGAAAATTGCGAACTATGCCATGGTATTTTCTATAAGTTTGATAAATACTATAAAGTTGCTAAAAATTTACTGGATAATATTGAATATGATAGTTTTGTAATAGGCTCTAAATACGATACCGAAATGCTATACAAAGAAGAATCGTTATGGCAAAGGGTTAACACTATATGGGGAGAATCAATAAAATTAGAATTCAACAGGGAATTTGGTAAATATTTTTCAGCACTTTCAGGAAAGGAGGGGAAAAGGGATAATTCTGATATTAGCATTGTTGTAGATACAGTATTCGATGATGTTAGTATAACAATATTTCCAGTATATATATATGGGAGATATAAAAAATATGAGAGAAATATTACCCAAACTGAATGGTTCTGCAAGGCATGCAATGGCAAAGGATGTGAGAAGTGCAATTTTACTGGAAAAATGTATGAAAACAGCATTGAAGGATACATAGCCAAAGTGGCATTGCCCTTGTTCATGGCAGAAGGTGACAAATTTCATGGAATGGGAAGGGAAGATATAGATGTACGTATGCTAGGTAATGGGCGTCCCTTCATAATAGAAATGAAGTCACCTAAAAAAAGAAAATTGGATTTAAAAAAGCTTGAAAATGATATAAATGAAAAATCTAAAGGCATTATAGAAGTAAGTTCTTTAAAATATGTAGATGGTTCAATGGTAGAAAAAATAAAAAATGCAAAAGTTATAAAGGAATACGAAGCGGTATTTACAACAAACGCAGATATTGAAAAAGTAAAAAATGCTATAAATAATCTTAAAGGAATAACTATAAAACAAAAAACTCCTACAAGAGTTCTAGGTAGAAGAGCAGACTTAGAAAGGAAAAAAGAAGTAAAAGATATTATACTTGTAGAGTATAAAGGTAATAAATACAAAATAAAAATCAAAGCAGAAGGAGGTACATACATAAAGGAGCTCATCCACGGAGATAGAGGTAGGACTACACCCAGTATATCTAGTATGGTTGGTGAAGAATGCAATGTGGTGGAGCTCGACGTGGTATGGATCTACGATGATGTGTAGAGGTGTAATGTTATGGTAAAATCGTCTAAAGGTTTCAGGTCGAGAACGCGCTATGTAATGAAAAAAAAGGTAAGGGAAAAGGGAATGCCTTCTGTATCAAGGTATTTACAGACCTTTGAAATAGGAAGCAAGGTAATAATAAACATCGATCCCTCTGTTATGAAAGGCATGCCTCACCCAAGGTACCAAGGAAGAGTTGCCACTGTTGTAGGTAAGCAAGGCTTCTCGTATAAAGTTGAGTTTCTAGACGGGAAAAAGAAAAAAATGGTTATATCCTATCCTGTTCATCTAAGGTTATACAAGGATACTACTGTATAAGCCTTTCAATTTCAAAGGTGTATCTATGGAAAGAAACTACTATACAGTACATGAAGTAAAGGCTATGCTTGAGAAGGATGCTCAGAATGGAACTCTTTCTCAAATAGGAAAAGAAACATTGGAGTACCTTCAAAAAGTATCTACAATAAGTGAAAAAGATGCCAAAGAACTAGTAGAAACCTTTGTCAATGACTTTCGTTACGATGAGAAATTAGCCGTCAAGCTGGTAGATA
Organism: Thermoplasmata archaeon; assembly: GCA_049966015.1. GTDB lineage: Archaea > Thermoplasmatota > Thermoplasmata > Lutacidiplasmatales > JAMCUS01 > JBMFVL01. Next base: position 8,177 of record JBMFVL010000042.1, read on the forward strand.
TAATGCCTATGTATCCTGAAGAGGTAAGAGCCGTTTTTTCAAAAATAAAAGACGATTACGATCAGAAAGAAATTCAGAAAGTTATAGATACCATAAAGAAATATTTATAACATATATCTATGGAGGGAGCCTATGGAAGACAAGCATGAGGAAACTGTTTACATACTGGATTTTCTTCCGCATGGAAGAATGGATGCGAAGCACGTTACACGTGAGTCCATAGCATATGCCCTCGGTGAAAATTATTTTAAGCTATTCGAACTGATCATGAACCCCAATGTATCTGTCAACATTGGTGACCAGGTATACATAGGAAAAGACCCTACCAAAAGAAAGGAAGTAAAGTTCATTAAAAGGCGTGTAGAATACGAAGAAATAAGTAGCACGGCACAAAGTCAACTTGAAACTGTTATAAAAATCATCGTTGAATCTCATGAGGATAGGTTTACAAAATTTATAAATACAGCACCCGCCATAACTAGAAAATTCCACACTCTTGAGCTATTGCCTGGTATAGGTAAAAAAACAGTGTTGCTGTTTGTAAACGAAATCAAAAAAGCGCCATTCAAGAATTTCAAAGACATTGAAGAAAGGGTCGGGGTTCATGATTTAGTGAATATATTTACTCAAAGAATAAAGCAGGAAATAATGGATCCCAATGAGAAATATCATCTTTTTGTTATGAAGCAATAAAGGGATATCAATTGAAAGAAGACGAAGTCTTTTTGCAAGATGAATACTATTTATCTAAAGAAGTAGAGGCTGCTAGAATCAGCAAACATGATAAGGTATTAGAAATAGGTGGAGGTACTGGTAATTTAACAAAATTTTTATTGAATGAAACAAACAATTTAATTGTTATCGAAATCAATACAAAGCTATACCAGGAATTGTTAAACAAATTTGAAGGTACAGGAATAGAAGTAATACATGGAGACATACTCAAAATGGATCTCAAAAAGTATATGGTAAACAAGGTTGTGTCCAACATACCATACAGCATATCATCACCTATTCTATACAAGTTATTAGATATGAACATAGAGCTCGCAATTCTAGCAGTGCAAAAGGAATTCGGGCAAAGATTATGCGCATTACCAGGAAGTGGTGATTACAGCCGTTTAACAGTAACATCTTTCTTAAAAGCAGATATAGAAATACTATTCGACATCCCAAGAAGTGCCTTTAATCCACAACCAGAAGTAGATTCTGTCGTTGTGAAAGTAGTGCCGTTAAGAAAACCAAGGTATACAATGAAATCGAAGAAATTTACTGAAAATTTCATATTGAACATGTTTTCACATAGAAGAAAGAAGATCGGTACAATTCTCAAGAAATATTATGGGATAAAAGAAATGAAAAAATACAAAGAACTTATGGACTTGAGAATAGAAGAACTGGAAGTAAAAAAAATTGTAGATTTATCTAACTTTGTTTATTCGAATTATGTTCAAAAAAATCAATGATTTCCTCACCAGTCACATAAGTTATCCCATTTGATTTTGCATATTCCATCGCTTTCTGTTTTGGCAATGAACCACCCTCATCGTCCATCATTTCACAGATTGTAGCAGAAGGTACCAGATTAGCTAATCTAATCATGTAAGTAGACAATTCTGTATGTCCTTTCCTGCTATTAAGCCCTTTTGGAGAAGAATTCAGTAAATGTACATGACCTGGTGATCTGAAATTATTTTTAATGGATTCCATGACAGAAAAAGGTTCTTTTTCCTTAGCCATTGATATAACTTTAGAGAACTCACGTATAGTTAATGCACGATCATTGTCCGTTATCCCTGTATAGGTCTTTCTATGATTGATTGTCAAACTAAAAGCCGATTTTGCATCGTACGGGATATCATTGGCTTTCAAATGCTCCAGTATTGGATATTCCTTGCTTACCTTTTCAAATACATCCACAAGGTAAGGCAAATTAACATAAGACCAGAACTCATAAGGAACTGTAGTACAAACAAGACCACCACCATCCTTGCGCATTCTTGCAATATGCCCGGGTGAAACAAATTGAGAAGGTATCACAAAATCTGTTTCCCGTTCACGGTTGTCAAAATCGTAAATAAGTATAAATTTCCCCTTTTTCAAATCTTCAATGGCTTTCAAGATATTTTCATACATGATTGGTAATCGACTTGCAATAATAAAAAGATTGGTAACTACTAATAAATTGGTAACAAAAGAAAACGGAAATAAAAAAGTTATGGCTAAGAGCACTGGAAGACATGGAATCAATTAATGGAGGTGATCCATCTGCAGGTTCCCCTACAGATACCTTGTTACGACTTAGCCCCCCTTACTGAACTAAAGTTCGAGACAGCCACATAAGCTATCCCTCACTCAAGCCCAATTCGGATGGCTTGACGGGCGGTGTGTGCAAGGAGCAGGGGCACATTCACCACGAAATGTTGATTCGTGATTACTACGGAATCCAGTTTCATGAGGGCGAATTACAGCCCTCAATCCATACCACGATTGGGTTTCAGGATTTCCTCCCTCTTTCGAGGTAGAACCTCATTGTCCCAACCTTTGTAGTGCGCGTGTTGCCCAGAAGATTCGGGGCATACTGACCTACCGTAGACCTCCCCTTCCTCTAGCTTTGCGCTAGCGGTCCCCTTAAGGTGCGCCACTCTTTAAGTGGTTAGCAATAAAGGGCGAGGGTCTCGTTTGTTATCTGACTTAACAGAACGCCCTACGGTACAAACTGGCGACGGCCATGCACCACCTCTCCAATGTCTAGCAAAGTCATCAGCTTGGCCTTCATACATTGGTCGCTTCTGGTGAGTTTTCCGGCGTTGAATCCAATTGAACCGCACACTACTCCCGTTGCGGTGCTCCCCCGCCAATTCCTTTAAGTTTCAGTCTTGCGACCGTACTCCCCAAGCAGCAGACTTAACAACTTCTCTCCGGCACTAGTTCTCCCCAAAAGAGAACTAACACCAAGTCTGCAGCGTTTACACCCTAGACTACCGGGGTATCTAATCCCGTTTGCGCCCTAGGGCTTAGTTCCTCATCGTCGGATTTGTTCTAGTGAAACGCCTTCGCCACTGGTTGTCCTTCTGAGATTACAAGATTTTACCCCTACCCCAGAAGTACATTTCACCTCTCCCAATCCCAAGATCAGCAGTCTTCCCGGAATTAGAAAAGTTAAGCTTTTCCATTTACCCAGGAATTTACCGACCCGACTACGAACGTTTTAGGCTCAATAATAACGAACACCACTCGGGCCGCGGGTATTACCGCGGCGGCTGGCACCCGTCTTACCCGGCCCTTTCTCCTCATGCTTTTTAGGCATAAGAACAGTTAACGCATAGCGTTAACACTTGGAGTTCCCCCATCGTGGTTTCCCACATTGTGAAGGTTTCGCGCCTGCTGCGCCCCGTAGGACCTGGATTCGTGTCTCAGAATCCATCTCCGGGCTACTTCTCCCAAAGCCCGTACTCGTCTTAGGTTAGGTGATCCATTACATCACCTACAGCCTGATAAGCCGTAGACTCATCGTTAGGCCCCCTTGCGGGGTTTCAATATTTCAGCATTCCAGCAAGAAATATCTATAGGGTATTGTTCTCAGTTTCCCGAGGTTATCCCCTTCCTAACGGTAGATTATCCACGTGTTACTGAGCCGTACGCCGAGGTCTTGCACCTCTCGACTCGCATGGCTTAATCGAACTCCAATAGCGGTGTCCGCCGGCAGGATCAACCGGAATTATATATACACACTAAAAAAATTGGCGGATCTAATTACCTGCAACTTCCATGTCAGAAGCAAGAGTGCACGGGACATGCCCGGAGATCTTACTTCTCCATATGCTCTTAACCTGTTGTGCATTATGGAAGAAGAAGATCATCGACGAGAGTACCTCTCCTCTCCCCTCTTACGTAGGGTAATACACAGCTCACTTATCTCTAAATGAGCAAAAATGAATAATGGTAATTTATTATATATACTTTTCTCATCAACTTGGCAAACCCGGAGATTCTTGGATATCAAGTAACTTCTTTAATCCTAAACGTTTCACTTTTACCACCATGATTCATGCTTCAAATGAATCCAATATCGATTTTTGCTTCTTCGTCCTCTCTAATTCTTCCATACTCCCATTATCTCTTTCTATTATGTGCAGTTTCTCCAGTTCTATCATTGCCATATCCAGTGAATATTTGCTTAGCAACCCCTTCTCTTCCATCTTTTTAAGTATTGCTAACCTCATTATCAGCGCTATGAACTGTACAAATATTATCCCTCGAATTGTCTCTTCTTTTTTACCCCTCAACGGAAATATCTCCAGGTCGCTCTTCAACATCTCAAAGGCTTTCTCTATATT
>JBMFVL010000043.1:0-11293 GCA_049966015.1 Thermoplasmata archaeon
ATGAAACTCCACTCACGGGTGGAGGGGAGACCAGCAACAAGCCCATTCTGTCAGGGGGGGTAGTTGACTCTATGATTTGTTATTCTTTTTAAAAAATGATTTATCTTTTAAATACATTAGTGAAAGCATGATAAATTATTTTAATGAAAATTACTACAAATACGATAACTGGTATGTATTGCATGAAAAGGAGTTTAATGAACAGCTGAATTTTTTGAAGAGTGTTCTACCTAAAAAAGGCAATGGTGTAGAAATTGGTGTTGGTTCTGGTAGGTTTGCAGGCAATTTGGGCATTTTTTATGGCGTTGATTTGTCATATAACCTTTTGAAAATTGCAAAAATGCGCGGGATTAATTCCATAATGGCTGATGCTGTTCACCTTCCTTTTAAAGATGATTCGTTTGATTTTTCTTTGTTCATGGTAACGCTATGCTTCCTTTCAGACCCTTTAAACGCCTTGCTTGAAGCTAAAAGGATATCTGGTAGAATTTTTTCAGTTATAATTGATAAGGATTCGGAGTATATAGAGTACATAAGAAAATATGATAACAATGGATTTTATAAATATGCAACTTTTTACTCAAAAAGTGAAGTAATAGATCTGTACAAAAAAACTTCTATTAATATTGCCTCTATAAACGAAGAGTCATTAATATCAATGGGTAAAAGCTACACTTTAATATCAATAGAAGGTATAAAATATATTTAAAAAATAACAGACAATGGATAAAAATTCAAGATTTAATTACAAATGAGGTACAATATGTTTGATAAAAATACAAATGGTTTTTCTTTTGCGTTCACTATTTTTGTTGTATCAATTTTGTTTTTAACCATTCCTAATCCAACATTACCTTCTGATTACCCTTCTTTTACACTTATACCTCACAGTTCATACATAAATTATTCTTGGGTTCCAGCTAATACTAGTGGGATCGATTTGTCAAACAATCAATTAAGAAGCGTATATTTCGTAAATTCAACAACTGGATGGGCTGTTGGAGACAATGGCATGGCTTTAAAAAGCACAGATGGAGGTAATACTTGGCATATTATCAATTTGAATACACGAGTAAATTTAAGGTCCGTTTATTTTACAAGCCCTTCTACAGGATGGATTGTTGGATTTAATGGCACGATATTGTATAGCCAGAATAGTGGCAAAGACTGGGTTTTTTTGAATGTTACACATACTGATCTTAATGATGTATTGTTTATATCACAATCAAAAGGGTTTATTGTAGGGAACAATGGTATTATTCTGGAAACTAACAATGGATATACCTTTAAGCAGGTATATTCACCTACAATTGAACAGCTAAATACGATTTTCTTCGTAAACGATACAGATGGATGGGTTGCAGGGGGGATGGATACCATATTGCATACAACTGATGGGGGGAATACCTGGACAGAGGTTTACAACGGTACTGGTTTAATATATTCAATTTTTTTTGCTAACCCGCTTGATGGGTATACAGCTGGAAATGCTGGAATGGTTTTATATACTAAAAACGGGGGGATATCATGGAATTCTGTATGGTTGCATATTTTCAACCCTATGCATTCAATATATTTTTTAACTCCTGATTATGGATGGGTAATCGGGTACGATTCTCAAGTTGCTTTTACTACTGATGGGGGCATATCATGGAATTTTAGTGTTAACTTTGAGGGATTGGATGGTTTAAACATCAATGATATATTTTTCTTAAATTCTAATCAGGGTTATATCGTAGGGCAAGGCATTTTTATATTTCAAGAAAATGTCGTTAATAGTTCAAATTATAACATTGTATACGGTACTATTGCTGTTTTAATTTTGGTTGCTATAAGTATTACTGTTTGGTATGGATACAAAAAGAGAATGTTCATCAAAAAAATTAAAAATGTAAAAAAGCCTGAAAGCAGTAGAAAAAAGATTAAAAAAATTATCAGGTGATGGGTATTTTCTTCTAATCACATTCCAGTAGATATTTTTCAGGTATAATGTTGCCGATATTAAGTATAAGATTTGTATCTATTGTTTTTTTTAGTCTAGCCATTTCACATATCCCTTTTTTTCCATACATTAGTTCGATTAAAGGATGGATTTCATTGTTTTCCTTATAGGTTCTTTTACCCACACCGTGCTCTGCAGATATTGTGCCACCCAGTTCAACGGCTTTTAATAAAAGTTTAGTGGAATATACCTCCGCTTTCTCAATCTCTTGCGTATTTCTTGGCAAGAAGTTGAAATGCAGATGGTTATCTCCTATATGGCCATAATTGGCATAGTACAGCTGGGATTCATCTGCGAGAGATGAGTAATATTTCAACATTATTGGTAGGTTCTCTTCAGGAACGCATATGTCTGTATCTACTTTGTGTGTATGGTGTTTATTAAGGAATTCATTTACATTAACCGGTAATGCATGCCTTATCTCTTTAGCTTTCAACGCCCAGTCTGGTTCAAATGAAGACATATCTTTTATAACGTTATTATCCATCATGATTTTGCTTACTTTTTCCAATGCCATTAACATACTTTCATTGCTTTTAGCAGTAACCTCGAAATAAATTATGGATCTGCAATTATCAGGAATTATGTTTGAATAATTTTTTTTGATTAAATTTATTGAATTATTGTCATAGAATTCTATAACAGTAATAAAAGCTTCATCATTTTTTTCTTTTGAATAATTTTTAAGGTCATTGACAAAATTGATCGCTTCACTTTGATCTGAATAAAATGTATATACAGGCATTGTTATTGGGGGGATAGGAATAACTTTTAAAACAGCTTCCTCTATAATACCCAATGTTCCTTCTGAACCTATAAAAAGGTCTATTAAATCCATATTTTTTTTTGAATAATATCCTGCCGAATTTTTTTTGACCTTGGGCATATTATATTTTGGGAGTTCTAGTTCCAATTTTTCTTTGTTGCTTAAAATAATTTCAAATCTGTTCTGGCTTTCGTATACATCCCCTCTCATTAAATTGATTGCCTCTCCACATGGAAGCAATATTCTCATACCCATAACATAATCCCTTGTTGAACCATAATAATAAGACCTTGAGCCAGATGCGTTAGTAGAAATATTTCCACCTATAAAGGAGGTTTCTTCAGTTGGATTGGGGGGGTAAAAAAGGTTATTCCTAGTCAGGATTTCCCTTAATATCATTAAGGGCATTCCTGCTGGTACTATAGCGTAGGATATACCATCGCTATAGTACAAGGATATACCATATTTTTTGCCATACTTTTCATATTCAAATTTATTCCTTGAAGAAATTCTTATAGTGGATATTTTTTCCATGCTCAATATATTACCTCCGATAGGAACCCTGGAAGAGGATAAACCTGTACCAGCACCAGAGATTGTGATTTTGGTTTTTTCTTTGTTGGAGTTTTTTAATATTTTGGATATTTGAGATTCATATTCAGGATAGAATATTTTGTCTGCGTACCCTGAAATTATATGGGATTCATCAGAAAGGTAATTTTCAATGACTTTTTTGTTCGTTTGCATTTCAACATATTCAGTATAATCATCATTTTTGGGCATTTGTGCAAAAATTATGTTGGACATACATTAAGCCTTAATCATTTTGATATTGTTTAATTTTGCTATTACCTTTACGTATTCTTTTCCAATATTTTTTTGTATATAGAATAGGCATCTTCAATGCACGATGTGTATTTATAAAATATATGTTCAAACGATTTTCTATAGAATGCATTGTCATTTATGCCGTATCCTTTTAACATATTTTTAATAGAATCATACAATTCTTTTCCTTTTTTATCCCAATCAGTTAATATTATAACCATTTTTCCCTTCATTTTATTTTCATTTTGCTCTATGAATTCATATAGGTGTATTCCTTTGTTAATTATAGCGATTTCATTGGTAACACCCAATTCCACCAACGATTTAAAATCCCTTCCCCCTTCTACAATAATAAAACAATTAAGTGCATTGATTGTTTCTACCCATTTATTTACCGATTCTATAAAGGCATTATCTTTATCTTTCATGGGAATTATTCAGATAACTCCATTATTCTTTCTAACGCGATTGCAACGGAATTTTTTAAATCCATTGGATGTATTGCACCTTTTTCGTAATCCTCTTTAAGCCGGTTATATGTTGAATAAACAGCAGAACCACCAAATTTTATAGGTCTTACAATTTCAAGTTGAGATTCCCAGGGAAATATTATGTACTTTACTATATCTATAACTGGATTTCCTTCGATTATTTTTTCTGGACAATATGCTTTTTTTAATTTGTTTTCTATTTCTTGTTTTGTATCTGTAAACAATATAGCATTTTCAGGATTGCTTTTGGACATTTTGCCTTCAAATGAGTCCATTCTCATATTGCCTTTTAGATTGGATAGTATAGGGGTATGCAATGCTATTACTTTTTTCCAATGGTATTTATCAGCTACTTCTCTTGCTAGCATATGTGCTTTCCTTTGGTCTTCACCTGCATATGCAACATCAACATCTAAATAAAAAATGTCAGCAACTTGCATGCATGGGTATATCAATTTAGATAAATCCGCATCCCCTTCTTCTTCTTTCCTCCCCATAATGGTCATTGACCTCCTAATCCTAGCCAAAGTAGAGGCTTTAGCTACTTTTAGAACAAGTTCCCAGTAATGGACATCTGAAACAATATTACTAGCCCATAAAAAATTGGCATTGACACCCATTTTTTCATAAACATTTTTCAGCAATATTCCTGCTTCTTTTATTTTTTCTAAATCCCCATTTAATTTATCATTTAGCATTGCATGCCAATCAGCTAGTAATATATTAACTTCAAACCCAGCTTCGTGAAATTCTTTTAATTTTTTTATTATAATCAAGGACCCTAGATGTATTGCCCCTGATGGTTCAAAGCCGATATACATTTTAGGGTGATCCTTTGATAATAACGAATATAATTCTTCTTCTGTAATAATTTCCTGAACATTGCTTTTCAGTTTTGATAATTTATCTATTGTGTCCATAGGTTAAAGATATAGAAAATGGTATTTAACAATATCGTGTTCATGGATATATGAAAAAGTGATGGATTCATTTAATTTCTAGTAAATTTTCAATAAAATAAATGAGCACTTAAATGGATTTGTATAAACACAACATTAGAAAAAGTTAAAATAATGAGTTTTGTATATAATATTAGAATAATATGCAACTTAAAAAAGAGGATTTAAAATATTTTTTGGAATCTATACCTGGTTTAAAAGAAACTGTACAGAAAAAAAATTTTGAAATCGATGATATCGTAGAAACCATGATGAATTTCTTTTACGACCGGAACATTGTATTGGACAATACATTGAATTCTTTGGAAAGAAAAATTTTTTACATGATTGAAGAACTGGGGTATATGGAGTCTACCACAGAAACAATACCTCTGGGGCCAGGTAAATATTGGAGGATTCATTACTGGGAATTAAAGGACAATAAAATTAAAGAATATGTTGACCATCTAAAAAAAACTAATAAGCTCAGCAATAGTGAATTGTATGATGTTGTCTTTGATACTATTAAAAAACAGGAGTAAATTAGAATCCTTATAAATGCAAAATTTTAGTGTAAAATTTTTATAATTTTGTTTTAATTTGCTGGTTATACATTTCTATGATTTCTTTAGTAGTGGTACAATCATTGGCTTTTTTATCTTCCCTTTTCCTTAGAAATCTGGGAAACCTTACTGCTAACCCTTTACCACTAGATATATTGCAGGTATGGTTTGGGCTGATAGATATTTCTGCTCCGGATATTTCTAATACCACTTCAGGGGAGACCCAAACATCAGGTATAATTTTGGAATTTACATTGGCTGGTTTATTGCTTTGTTTTTTGCTGCTAAACAACGAATATAGGTCTTTTAAATCCTCATCACTGAAGCCTGTACCTACTTTGCATATTGTTTCAAATGAATTTTCTATAGGATTATATACTGCTAATAAATAAGCACCATATAAATTACTTCTTTTTCCATGACCATAAAACGCACCTACCACTACAGCGTCAATGGTATCAGATAATTCTGTACGATAATCTTTTTTGTATTTAATCCAAGTCCATCCCCTTGAACCAGCCATGTAATAAGAGTTTTCTTTAGTCGATTTTGCCATTATGCCTTCGCATCCGTATTCAAGTGCATTTATAAATATATCTTCTATTTCTTCTTCTAAATTAGCAATTTGACCTTTAGATATTGTAAAATATCTGTTTTCAACATTTATTATGCTTTCAATAACGCGTCTTCTTTCAGTAAAGGGTTTTTTAAGCATGGATATATCATTAAGAAGTAAAATATCAAAAATAAAATACTTGACTGGGATTTGTTTTGTTTTCTCACCGATTTCATATTTTCTTCCCCTTCTTTTGGATAATTCTTGGAAAGGCATTAAAGTATTATTTTCAGTATTTATTGCAACCAGTTCTCCATCAAGTATTATATTGTTTATATTTGAAAAAAACATTTTAGCGTTTTCAGTTATTTCTGGAAATTGTTTTGTTACGTTATCCATTCCCCTTGAAAAAAGCATTATATTATCATTTTGTTTATGTAGCTGTAACCTTAACCCGTCATATTTGTATTCTATCATACATGGCAACCCGATATGGTCAACTATGTCTTTGATAATTTCTGCTCTCTCCCCTAACATAACTTTCAAGGGCCTACCTGGTAGAGGGGATATAGCAGATAACCCCATTATACCCTCCTTTTTGGCTATCTCTGCAACCATGCCCAAGTCAGCGGATATATTAAACGCATTTTCCACTATTTCTTCATCATTTTCAGTCAAAAAAGATTTGGCTATTGCAGATATTATAACCATATCAGCTACACCTAGACGCAATTTTCCTAATAAAGAACGTACAATATATTTTGCTTCTATTTCAGATGAAGTTGAAAGCAAATTCAATATATACTTAACTTTTGCAGATTGGGATTTGGCACCAGAAACATTGGAGATCAACGTAAAATTTTCAAATACATATTCAACTGTCAAAGGCTCATTTACCAAAAAAGATTGCTTTTTTACTTTTATAATATTTTTAGCGACATCCCCAAGGTCACCGATTTTATTATATTCATATTTTATTGACTCCTCGCTCATTCCAGATAACTGTGACAATGCTTTGATGATATAAGATTCAGCAACTCCAAGGGGTTTAGATATATAATCCGGCCCGATAGTTCCTTTTAAAAGGTAAACAACTTTAGAGATTTCATTGTCTGGTATACTCTTCAACATATTTGATATTATGTTGACAATTTCATTTTTTTTTGTTGTATTTTCTAGTGTTTCTAAGGTTTCTGCTATTAAAATATATTTTATCATATCATATGCCTTTTAAGAATTCAATTATTTCTTTAATATTAGTTTCTGCATCGCTTTTTTCATTGAATATTGCGCTTCCTATTGTTGCTATGTCTATACCAGATTCTATACATCTTTTCAGGTTGTTTTTGTTAACACCACCATCAACATTGATAAGTATATTGTTGCTTTTTGTGATGTTGTTTTTAACCCATTTTATTTTGTTTAGTGAATCATCAATAAAAGATTGATAACCAAATCCAGGATTAACGCTCATTATAAGAATTTCATATAAATTTTCAGTGTATGGATATATAAGACTTGGGTTTGTAGGGGGATTTATGGATACACCCGCTTTTATTCCTCTCTGTATAATAAGATTATTAATTGATTGGTTTGTAGCTTCAATATGATATATAATAATATCTGCCCCTGCTTTTATGAAAACTTCCATTATCTCTTTAGGATTTGTAACCATTAAATGTACTTCCAATGGTAATTTAGTTATGCTTTTTATATCCTTTACAACTTTACTGCCGAAAGAGATGTTTGGAACGAAATGCCCATCCATTACATCAATATGCAGTAAATCACTATATTTTTCTACTTTTTCTATTTCTTTTATTAAATAAGTATTGTTGGCACTTAACAAAGAGGGAGAAATAAGCAACTTTATTTTATTATTTTTTATAGGAATAATGTTATGTTCTTCATTAACCATGTTGACCTCCATCTTTGTAAGTTATCAACCCCATGAATTCATGAATGAAGTTGTGTGAATTTTATAGCGTATAATTTATACCATTAAATTAAAATTATTTGACATTTGTTAGGTCAACATGGCAATATACTAGATGCCCCGGCTCTACTTCCCTCATAATAGGTTCTGCATGTTTGCATTTATCTATAGCAAATAAACACCTCGGGTTGAATCTGCATCCAGTAGGGACATTTATTGGATTTGGAAGATCGCCTTTGATTAAAACATTTCCATGCTGGTAAGAAGGATCTGGTACAGGCACAGCGGATAACAAGGCACGGGTATAGGGGTGTTGTGGATTTTTTATGACCATCTCTGTTGGGCCCATCTCAACTATTTTACCTAAATACATTACCGCTATACGATCAGACATATACCTTGCTACACCTATATCATGTGTAATGAATACAAATGTTAAGTTGTATTTGTCCCTTAATTCAAGAAATAGATTCATGACACCTGCCCTTATTGAAACATCTAACATCGAAATTGGCTCATCTGCAACTATGAATTCAGGCCTTATAACTATAGACCTTGCTATTGCTACACGCTGCCTTTGCCCGCCACTCAGTTCATGTGGAAACCTTGTTATATACTCAGATGCTGGTTTTAACCCAGCATCTTCAAGTGCCCTTTCTACTAATAGTTCCCTTTCCTCAGGGGATGTACCAATATTATTAACTACAAGAGGTTCCTCTACAGAGGACAAAATAGTAAATCTTGGATTTAACGATTCATAAGGATCTTGAAATACCATTTGCACTTTTTTTCTAAATTCTCTCATTTCAGGACCCCTGCGTAAATTGGTAATATTTTTCCCTTTAAAAATCAATGAACCAGATGTTGGATCCTGAAGTTTGACTAAAGTCCTTCCAGTTGTAGTTTTACCACATCCAGATTCACCTACTATCCCGAATATTTCCTTTTTATGTACATCAAAAGAGATCCCATCAATAGCATGTACATATTGAGGGGGGATATGTTTTAGTGCAGCTGTTAATTTCCTTTTTAATGGAAAATAAACAACCAAATTTTTCACTGAATAAATTACTTCACCTTTGGTGTAATCTGTTTCAAAATTGAATAAGGAAGCATTTCTTTCAGGTTCTTGTGGAATAGCCATGTTTAGTCACCTTCCTTTTGTTGCTGGAATATATCATTTGCAAAATGGCACGCTACAAAATGATTATCTTCTACCATGATCATTTGTGGTTCTAGATCTTTGCATACTTCTTTTGCATATTTGCATCTAGGATGGAACCTGCATCCTGTTGGAGGATTTACAAGATCTGGTGGTGAACCAGGTATTGATTCCAACCGTTGTTTAGTTCCTACTATTGATGGGAATGCATTCATTAACCCTATTGTGTATGGATGTGAAGGTTTCTTAAATATTTTTCTAATATCACCTAATTCTACAATTTTTCCAGCATACATAACAGCAATTTTGTTTGCTGTTTCTGCTACTACTGAAATATCATGGGTAATCAATATCATAGAGAGGTTAAATTTTTTTCTTAAATCTTTAAGTTCCTTGAGAATTCTATCCTGCATTATAACGTCTAGAGCTGTTGTTGGTTCATCTGCAATTATAAGCTGGGGTTTACATGCCAAAGCCATAGCAATCATTGCCCTTTGTTTCATACCTCCACTAAATTCGTGAGGATATTCATCTGCCCTTCTAGGTTCGATTCCAACCATACTGAATAATTCAAAAACACGTTCCCTGGCAGCAAGTTTGGTTACATTTTCATGTGCAAGGATAGCTTCAACAATTTGATCACTGATTCTCATAACAGGGTTGAATGCATTCATTGCTGACTGGAAAATGATAGAAATATCTTTCCATCTAACTTTTCTCAAACGTTTTTCTTGTTCTTTAAGTTCAATTTTAGCCATTTTTTTATTTTTTCTATCAATAGCTTTTGATAATAATTGTCCATTAAATTTTATTTGTCCTCCTACAATTTTACCATTATCTGGTAAAAGGCCTATAATTGAATAAGCGGTAGTTGTTTTTCCACATCCAGATTCACCAACAAGGCCCATCGCTTCACCTTTGGCTAAAGAATATGTTACGTCATCAACGGCCTTAACTACCGAATAAGATTTTGTAGTTCCCACCTCAAAATATACTTTGAGGTGCTCTATTTCAACTATGTTATCCATTTTAACGCCTCCTTAACCTTGGATTCACAATACCATCAAAACCTCTTGCAATTAAAAAGAAACCCATTGTTAGCAACGTAACCGCAAATCCTGCAGGGTATACTAACCACCATGAAACAGCATAATTCCCAGCTGTTTCTGCGTCATACAATAGTAATCCCCACGTTGTGAAAGTGGGAGATACTAAGCCAAGAAATGCCAATGCTGTTATGCCAGTTATGACACCACCAATAGTAAATGTTAGATACAATAAGGTTATTGGCATTACGTTTGGTGCTATATGTCTAAACATTATCCTTGTTGACGATGACCCACTTAACCTTGCCGAATCAATATACGTCCTTTCTTTCAGAGATAATACTTGGGAACGTATAATCCTTGCAATGCCTGGCCATGATACGATTGTCAATGCCAATAGCAAAGTTAACGGACCTTGTGGAAGTACGAATGTGAGAACAATAAGTAAGGGTAAAAATGGTAAAGACAACATAACATCGGTAAACCTCATTAAAACAGCGTCAGTTCTTCCTCCAATATATCCTGCCGTTATGCCAATTGCTATGGATAGTAATATTGTTAGTGCCGCTGCAATCAACCCCAAAACCAGATCATTCACAGTCCCCCATAAAAATAGAGTCCATACATCTCTTCCATGAGGGGTTGTACCCAGCAAATAATAATTTCCAGATGGATATTTTCCAGGAGGTAACCCTCCATAAAGGGCTAACAGGCTAATACCAGTTGCAGAGTATGCGGCCACACTGCCATCGGGTTCAACTAACAATACCTCATCTATAGATTTATTAGATATTCCTAGCAATCTTATTAAAACAGGTTGGTAATTCCTTAATGAGGGGACAGATATAACCCAGTTTATAACACTATGGCTTCCGTTAAGTCCGATATTCATTAAATTACCGTTTGATTCCTCTATAAATATTCTATTACCCACAGGATCATAATATGCCGGTACGTAAGATGTACCACTAATCGTGTAAGAAAAAACAGGAGAACTTACATTGA
>JBMFVL010000044.1:0-11065 GCA_049966015.1 Thermoplasmata archaeon
AGTAATAAAACTTTGTTTTGCTATAATAGTGGCTATGAAAATAGCAAAAAATAATATCCCATGTTTTTGCATATTGTGATAATTTATTGTTAAATTTCGTATATTACCAAATAGCAAATTTCCATAATAAAATAATCAAAAACAAAAACGCAACCAATCAATCTCTATTTTTAAAATATTATTAACATAATTGGATTTAATTGAAGGAAAACTAAGTTATCAATTCGAAAACCTAAAGAAACCTAAATATTAACTACTATTAAACAAAATTAGCTAAATTTCAATTACTAGAAAAACATATATATCATGACATTAATTATAGTTAAATAATAAAGAGGATATGTTATGAATCTGAAAAAAAAGTCTGTTTACATTGCGAGCTTGTTGATACTATCTATGTTACTAATATCTATGTTTGCAGGAATAATGTTAATTGCACCTCTATCATCTACAAATATAAATGCTAAATTGCCTAGTAACATTAGCAGTAAAAATTCTTATACAAGTCCCTATGTAACTTTGTCAAATTATACGTCAAATTTCGTGGTTAATGGTTCAACATACACAATTAGTAAAACAAGCCTAAATGTGGTAAATGGTGTTTGGTACCAAGATGGAAACATAACCATAGAAAATGGAGGGACATTGATATTAAATGGTGTTACAATGCTTTTCATGAGTGATAACGGTAATCCTTATTCATCCTCTTCTCCTGTACATCATTTATGGATCAATATAACAAACAATGCAAAATTAATTTTAAATAATTCAACAATATCCACATTCCTTTATAGAATAAACCCTTTTGAAAGGTTGCATATGTACGTGCAACAAAATTCTATGGTGATTGCTAATAACAATAGCAAGTTTCTGTTTCCAGGAACAATAAATGTATCAAGCGGGTCATCATTATACTTAAATAACTCTATTGTTTCATCAAACCCTGAAATATATAACCTTTATCAACAAACAAAAAACAAACAAATGTACCTAAGTGATGCTTGGGCACCATCTATTTTTACAAATAAAGCACATGTTTTTATTTACAACTCATCTTTAGGCCCAACGTTTAAAGACCCTCTTCCAACTCCATTTAATGCAACATTTGGTCAAGTGGAAACTGTAGGTGGAGTTTCTGTAAGGGGGGTTCCACTCACAGCCGCATCTACATCATATACAGTCTCCCCATTCAAGTCCCCATTAAATTCTACGTATATTTTTAATTATTCTACACTATATTTGCTATTCGGTGCTACATATTCCAATACTCAATATACAACTAATATACCAACGATAAGTGTAAGTTTTACAGTAACAGTAAATAACGTAAAATATACCACTACACAGTCATTCTCTCTTCTACCAAATGTAACAATACCAGCGGCATACAATCTTATGCCAATAACTAACTTACCATCATGGTACTACAATTACGTATCTTA
Organism: Thermoplasmata archaeon; assembly: GCA_049966015.1. Classification (GTDB taxonomy): domain Archaea; phylum Thermoplasmatota; class Thermoplasmata; order Lutacidiplasmatales; family JAMCUS01; genus JBMFVL01. The sequence goes on from JBMFVL010000044.1 coordinate 1,443, forward strand.
TAGCAATATTTCGTCTAGTGCTACTGTATCCGTTACATGGACAAATCCCAGTACATCCCAAAATGTGTTTTTATATTCGCCTATGACTACCTTTGCGTTTCCATATGATGGATACTATAATTATACCTTCACTGGTAATTCCAATGTAACTGTTATATCCTCCCATATAGATGCAAATTGGTATCCTATTACAAATGTTTATGGTAATTATCCCATATGGCTAAACCCAAGTAAAGCTAGTGATAATTTTCCAAATAAAATAAATATGTACGACAGTTCGCGAGGTTTCTTTATGAACTTAACAGTAACAGGGCAAATATCCCCAAGTTCTGCAACGTACCTGTTTAACGGAACAAGTGCTATACAAACATATGGAAGTTCTTCTGCTGTTATTTATAGCCTTATAAAATTGTTTGTACATGACCAGACTAACACACCTGTAGGAAAAGCGATATTGAACATAACTTCCTACCCTTATCCTTTTTCAAATACTCCAGCAAATCCGCTTATAAGCAATTACTATAACTACCTCAAAATAGTAGATCCCTTATTATACAATTATGTAAATACAACATATCACCCTTATACTTCCAAGGTATTCAACAGTACATTTGTAAAAACAACATATGCAAAAAATCAATACGTTACACCCTATTCTCCAATAACAAACACTAAAGGATATGTAATATTTCCATTGGTAAGTAACGTTATATCTTCTGGCACTCTAGAAAATGGTATGTATACTGGAAGCTATAATATCTCTGTTCTTGCAAACACAACGCTTACAATAAATGGAAAGCTACAAAATAAAAATTTTACAGGATATTTACCTATATCATTTGCCCCTTATCCAACATTAAGTAACTCTACAAACGTTGAATTTGCCAATGCTAGCATGGTTATATGGCACCCTGACTTTATGATTGTACCTCCAATTACAATAACCAATACACAACCAATTTATGAAACTCAAACAATTCATGTTGGGACAGTTACTATAAAAAGATATGGTGTTGTATATCCTACTCACAATGTAACTGTTTTTATAAATTTAACAAATCCATCTGGCGTAGTAACTAACTCATCAATGACTATAATTTCATATACCAATTTCCTATCAAATAGTGAATACAACATAACAGGTGTATCTTTTACATTGGGAAGGTTCGGCTTTGTAGGAACAAACAAAATTACTGTTCATATAGTCCCTACTGGTTTAAATACTACCTTAAACAAAACAATGTCAACAAATTTCACAGTAAATGGATTGCCAACATTATCAATAACTCCAGTTGTAATAACATTTAAAGGGCAGCAACAGTTAAACAATAGTAAAATACCAATGGGATCCGTAATTTCTTTAAACACAACTGTTATAAATGGAATTGATGGCCCTGCAACAAATGTTGTAGTGCAATATATGATGAGTTTCAATGGTAGTGCCTTTTCTTCTATAGGCTCCCAAACGATACCTTCAATACCAACAAATGGGCAATATCAACTACAACCATTGCAATTTACTTTATCCAACAACGGAACCTATAATTTCACAGTAGAAATAGCTAGTTGGGGGCAACCAAATTCGCATGTGATAGAATCTACTACAATCGTGCAAATATACGCAGTTATGCTTTTAGGAATAAAGAACATAAATTCGTATGGATTTACCCAGTTAAACTCTGTGCATATCGGTCAATATTTACAGATAAATATTACATTGGTCAACAATGGATCCATACAGATGAATAATGTTAATCTATCAGTATATCTAGATAACAATGTACTTATATACAGCAATAACGCAATATCAATTCCTGCACAGCAAACTATAACAGAAAACATTAAGTGGAAAGTTAATGAAACCCAGGTAGGTTCCACCCCTTCCACACACACAATTTTATCAGTTGCAAAATGGTCCAATGAGCAGGTTTCCAAAACATTTACGATAACAATTCTTCCATCTAAGGTATCTGTAAAATTGAATACCATACTCTCAAATATGTTTACCATTTATCCAAACAATTTAGTAACATTAAATGTAAGCGTAAATTATAATGGTACAAAAGATGCATCTCTAATAGTTACTTTATACAACGGAACTACCCCTGTTTATACATACACCAACAACACCATAAAAGTAGGTTACAACTTAATCAAATTCAATGTACCTGCTATTCCAGGAAGTTATAAGGTGAATATAACAGCAGAGTACAATGGTGTTAAAGCCTATTATGTTTCGTCAAACAACTATGTTTTAACGGTAATGCCTCCCGTATCAACTCAGACCGCTTCAACATCTAGCTCCTCAAAGAGTTCATTCCCACTATTAGATCTGATAATTATAATAATTGTAGTAGTTGTTGTAGTTGCTTTGGTTGTGTTCTTATTTGTGTTACCAAAATTCATGAAAGCTGAATATAGTGAATGTGGAGAATGCGGTGCCATAATACCTGCAAATGCAAGAAAATGTCCAAAATGTGGTGTAGAGTTTGAATACGATACAGTTAAATGCAGTGAATGCGGTGCATGGATGCCTGCAAATTCAAAAGTTTGCAACGAATGTGGTGCATTGTTTACAGGGCAAAAATTAGAACCAAATTCACCTCAAGAAATAATGAGAAAAGAATACCTTAATTACATACAAAAATACAAAGATATGGCAAAAAAGGAAATGGGTAAAGATTACTCTGAATTGAATTTCTGGAAATGGTGGAAATCGAAGCCATCTTATATTACATACAGTAAGTGGGCTGAACAGCAAGGCTCTAAAATACCTACATCAACTACTGGTCCAACTACCAATTTGTTCGCACAAGCTGCTCAAAATGCTGTTAATGCATCTCCCCCCACACAACCAACAAAACCATCACAACCTTTACAACAACCTTTGGCACAAGCACCGGATTTAAAAAAGCCAGTTAACCCTGCACAAACAGCCGGTTACGCCATTCCTGGAACGACTCCTATTACTTCAACAAAAAAAGTAGAAGAAGTTGCAGCAAAACCAGCTCCGGAAGAAGTCAAAAAATTACTTGAAACAAAAGGTGGTCCTTACCAAGGTACTAGCAAACCTACAGGAAAAACTCAAAAATGTCCCAATTGTTCTAGAGAACTACCTGAGGATATTACTGTATGTCCATACTGTGGATTTATAGTAAAATAAACCTATTAGTTTAACCTTTTAATTTTTTATAGGTGCAATTATGGAATCTTCTGCTGTAGGCAATATGAAAATAGAGTGGGCTATGTCCCATATGAAAATATTAAATAAAATAGAAGAAAGTTTTGTAAAAGCCATGCCATTCAAAGGAAAAAAAATAGCTATGGCATTGCATGTAGAAGCTAAAACTGCTTATCTTGCCATAGTACTAAAAAAAGGTGGTGCAGAGGTATCTTTAACTGGTTGTAATCCTCTGTCAAGTGATGATTCTGTAATTTCTGCGTTAAAAGAAAATTATGGTATCAATGTATACGGCAAAAAAGGTGAATCTGAACAAGAATATTGGGAATATTTTCATAAAATATTGGAGATCAATCCAGACTACTTAATAGATGATGGTGCCGATTTGATATCCTTGGTGCACAAAGAATATCCTACTCTAATAACTAATCTCCACGGTGCAAACGAAGAAACAACAACAGGAATAGTAAGATTAAAAGCAATGCACAACAAAAAAGAATTAAAAATTCCGGTTATAGATGTAAATGATGCATACATGAAACATTTGTTTGACAATAGATATGGTACAGGGCAATCCACATTTGATGGCATTTTTACAGCTACTAATCTTTCTCTATCTGGGTCTACTGTAGTTGTTGCAGGATATGGGTGGTGTGGAAGAGGTATTGCATTACGTGCTAAAGGATTGGGTGCCAAAGTAATTGTTACTGAAATAGATCCAATCAAAGCCATAGAAGCAAATATGGAAGGATACAATGTAATGAAAATGTCTCAAGCCATAAAATATGCAGATTTTGTTATTACTGCTACTGGTTGTACTGATGTAGTTTCTAAAAAAGATTTATTGAATGCTAAAGATGGTGTAATATTATCAAATGCTGGACATTTTAACAAAGAAATATCTTTGCCAGACTTAAATGAATTGGCTATTTCTAAAAAAACTGTAAGACCTTTTGTAGAAGAATACACATTGAAAAGCAATAAAAAAATCTATTTACTTGGTGAAGGCAGGTTGATTAACCTTGTTGCAGGTCAAGGTCATCCAGTAGAAATTATGGATCTTAGTTTTTCTTTACAGGCACTTTCAGCAGAATATTTGATAAATAAAAAATACAAACCTAAAGTATATCCTGTACCCAAAGCAATAGACGAAAAAGTTGCAAAACTAGCGCTAAAGACTAGAAATATAAAGATTGATCGTTTAACAAAAAAGCAAAAAATATATTTGAATACATGGAATGAAGGTACGTAGGTGTGATTAAAATGGAAGTAAGAAAAGATTTATTGTATAGCAAAACCCATGAATGGGTTAAAAAGGAAAGTGATAACATTATTATAATAGGAATATCTGATTATGCACAAAAAGAGCTAACTGACATTGTATACGTTGAATTACCTACCATAAATAAAAAATATGAAAAGGATAGTGTTATTGCAACAGTGGAATCCGTTAAAGCATCAAGTTCTATATATTCCCCTCTCGAAGGAACTGTAATTGAAGTAAATTCCAATTTAGAAAAGCAACCAGAAAAAATCAATACATCACCGTATGATGAAGGGTGGTTAGCAAAAATAGAACTCACTGAGAATGGATTGTCCCAAATAAATACGCTTATGAGTGCAGATGATTACGAATCTACAATATCAAAGAAAAATTAAAACAAATATCATTCCGTTCTACCTATTGCTAACATCCTCTCAATCGGTATTCTTGCAGCTTCTATGATAGATGGTTCAATTTTAATTTCATAAACCTCGTTTATTAAACTGTTCAACAAATCCTCAACAGTATCTCTTTTTTGAGGTGTGCAAGTGGCATTTGGTATAGCTATAAACTCCTTATCAGGAACTTCTTTTTTAAGTCTATGTATCATACCCTCTTCGGTGGCTATTATAAACTGTTTAGCAGGATTTTTCTTGGCATAACTGATCATGCCTTCAGTAGAAGATACTTTATCCGCTATTCCTATAACGTCTAACTTGCATTCTGGGTGAACTATAAGTGGGGCATCTGGATGTTCATTTTTAATTTTTTCAATAATTTCCTTTTTCATATTGTTGTGAGTATAACAATATCCTGGCCATGGATATATCTTTTTATCCTTGACATTTTCCATCACATATTTAGCTAAGTTTTGATCTGGTACAAAAATAATCTCTTTTTGAGGTAGTTTTTTGACAATATTTATTGCGTTGGCTGAAGTGCAACATATATCACTAATAGCTTTTACTTCTGCAGAGGTATTTACATAAGATACAATAGCTGCGTTGGGGTGTTCTTCCTTAAATGCCTTAAGTGATTTCACGTCAACCATTGCCGCCATCGGGCAATTTGCATATTTGTTAGGAATTAAAACCTTTTTTGTTGGGTTTATTACCTTTGCGGTTTCTGCCATGAAATCAACACCGCAAAAAACAATAATATCTTTATTAGTATCCCTTGCTGCATAAGATAGCCCTAGTGAATCGCCTACAAAATCAGCAACATCCTGGATATCCCCTATCTGATAATTATGTGCAATGATCAATGCATTTTTTTCTTTTTTTAATTTTCTTATTTCATCTAGTTGTTTAGCAACATCTTTAATATCCATATAACTCACCATTCTTATTTGCTTCATCTGTTACATTGCTAGAAAACTAAATAACATTTTCCTAAATATTATACTAAAAAATATTTTTTTTTGTATAATTAGCCATACAATTCTAGTAACAGTAAAATATATCAAAAATAATACAACTACAAGTACAACAAAATTTAAATGCATGTAATATTTGAAACACAACAAAAACAAAATTTATTATGGTGAGGCATAGTGAACTGTCAAAGAGATATGGTGAAAAAAATAAAATTATATTTTACATATAATGTGTTAGTATCTATTTTTATACTTGCTATGATTCTATTATCCATATTTCTTAATGTCAACATACACAGATCCAATAAAGTTATCAATAACATCATGAACTCAAGCACTTACGAAATATCTTTTAAAGAGCTAAACCTCCCCTCTGGTACCATCTGGGCTGTATCTCTAAACAATGCAATTGAAACTTCCAACACAAGCTATATATTTTTTAATGAAACTAGTGGAACATATTCCTTCAAGGTATTGCCTATTCAAGGATATTCTCCCAATCCATCTACTGGTAACTTAACAATATTAAACTCTCCAGTAAAAGAAATTATTTCATTCTACAAAACTTATTCATTGCTCTTTTATGAAAGTGGTTTACCAAAAGGATATAACTGGGGTGTATCCATACAAAATGTAACGATCTATTCTGCAAGTAATGTTATATCTTTTAATTTAACCAATGGAACATACCTATATAAAATATCTACTCAATATCCATATGGTACAAACCCTTCACAGGGATCTATTGTTATAAATGGTAGTTCTACAATAGTTTCTGTTCAATTTGAATATTTATACAAGATAATATTCAATGAATCGGGTTTGCCTCAAAATACTGTGTGGGGTGTATCATTAAATAACGAAAACAAAAGTACTAATACAGAATCTATAACATACTATGAAAGTAATGGAAGCTATGGATATACCCTATTCCCTGTAAATGGCTATACAACCCCTTCATATAATGGGTATGTCCACGTTAGCGGATCAAATCAATATATAAATATATCATGGCAAGTCAAAAAATACCCTGTTATATTCATGATAAGCAATATAAATTCAAAATCACAATGGGCTGTATCTATAAACGGCATTAAAAATTTTAGTTATTCAAATGAAATTATATTTTATGAACCAAATGGTACCTACAACTATATTATATACCCTCCTAATGGATATAGCGCTTATCCCAATAGTGGAACAATTAAAGTTTACAATGGTACAACAAGCTTAAAAATAAAAATTACACAAATTGAAAGTACAGTAAATACCCAGTACAATCTATTGTATATAATCTTAACTGTTATAATAGTATTTTTCATTTTATTGTTTTTTGTATATAAAGTGAAAAAAAAGGAATATTTTATAACATTCAGCCAAAAAGGTTTGCCTAATGATACAAAATGGTATGTTAAAATTGGTAACCAAACAAAATCATCTAATTCAGCAAATATAATTATTATATTACAATCTGGCAAATATCATTACAAAATAAACAATGTTAAGCTTAATAATATAACCTATATCCCAGATCCTAAAGAAGGTACTGTTACCATCACCAAAGAAACAAAACATATTGAGGTAATGTTCAAACCCCATAATAAAAAAAATGAGGTTAAAGGTAAGGATACCTGAATTTAACACCTTTTTTAATAATTTCAGTTGAACTCTCATACCCTGCATCAGCGTGCCTGATAACACCAATTCCAGGGTCTGCATTTAATACACGTTCTATCTTTTTAGATGCACTGTCAGTTCCATCTGCGATGATTACTACTCCTGCATGAATAGAGTTGCCTATACCTACACCACCACCATGATGTATAGAAACCCATGAAGCACCAGATATTGCGTTCAAAAGTGCATTTAACAATGGCCAATCTGCAATAGCATCGCTTCCATCTTTCATGGATTCAGTTTCTCTATAAGGTGAGGCAACTGATCCTGTATCGTGATGGTCCCTTCCGATAGCTATAGGTGCAGATACTTCTTTATTTTTAACCATTTCATTAACCATTTTGCCAAACTTCTCTCTTTCTCCGTATTTCATATAACATATTCTCGCTGGTAGACCTTGGAAATGAACCTTTTCTCTTGCAAGTTTGATCCATTTAACTAATCTCTTATTATCTGAAAAATTTTTGATAACTGCTTCATCTATTTTATATATATCTTCTTTGTCGCCAGATAGAGCAACCCATCTGAAAGGTCCTGAGCCTATAGCAAATAAATGCCTTAGATATGCAGGTACATAACCCTGAATATCAAAAGCGTTGTTCAGCCCACTTTCTTTCGCCCTAGTTCTCAAAGAATTCCCATAATCAAATACCTTAGAGCCATGATCCTTAAACCATAACATTGCCTTTACTTCTTCTACTATAGCCCTGTATACCTCTTTTTTGTATTTCTCTAGGTTTGTATTTCTAAGTTCAATAGCTTCTTCAAAAGTATAGTGATTGGGTATATATCCATAGGTAATATCATGGGCAGCGGTTTGATCTGTTACAACATCTGGTACAATCCCTCTATTTTTCAGTTCTACATAAACATCCGCAGCATTTCCTAACAATCCAATAGATAATGGTTTACCCTCTTTAATAGCATCATCTTTCATTTTTAAAGCTTCTCCCAGGTCATTAGTCCAGGTATCCAAATAACCCTGTTTCAATCTTCGTTCTATTTTTGATTTATCCACTTCTACAACTATAGCAACTCCTTCATTCATTGTTATTGCAAGTGGCTGAGCACCCCCCATCTCCCCTAGACCAGAAGATAAAACCCATTTTCCCTTAAGTGTATCATGACCAAATTCAATATGCGCTAATGTGGCTAAAGTTTCAAACGTACCCTGAAGAACACCCTGAGATCCAATATATATCCAGCTCCCTGCCGTCATCTGGCCAAACATTGTTAATCCTTTACGTTCCAACTCCCAAAAAATATCATCCGTTGCCCATTTTGGAACAATCTGTGCATTTACAATCAAAACTCTAGGAACATCAGATGAAGTTTTGAAAACACCTACAGGTTTACCTGATTGTATTAACAATGTTTCATCATTCTCTAATACAGACAATTCTTTAATTATCTTGTTATACGCATCCCAGTTTCTAGCGGCTTTCCCTCTACCACCATATACAATAAGATTGTCGGGATCTTTAGCAACATCTGGGTCCAAATTGTTCATTAAAAGTCTCATAGCTGCTTCCTGTTGCCATCCTTTGGAATGAAGCTCACTACCTTTGTAAGCATGTATCTCATGAATAACCATATTAAACACACCGTATACAATATTTTTTTTTAACTATTAAAACATATACATGCCAAAGCAACTATGTCATAATATTTAACTTTAGAAATACAATTAATGTTGCCTTAATTTATATATACATTTGATAATTTATCATTCAAATAAGTAATTATTTGATATTATATTGTTTAATGATAAATTAAGTATATAGTAATTATTAAATATCGTAATAACATATATGAGATATATATACAGGTGTGATACATGAGATATGTAAATAGAAACATATTATTGAGGGAAGACCAGATAAAGTGGATTAGAGAAAACACCATTAGTCTATCTCCATTTGTTAGAAAGCTTATAGATATAGAAATAGATAAAAGAAAAAAAGGTGTTAACTGCGAAGACAAAGATGAAGTAACTATTTCCAAAAATGCAAAAGCATAGTAAAACCTTTTAGTGGAATTGCTATTTTTTATTTTATCTAACGTGAGCGGGAAGACCCCTTGACTTGGCAAGGGGATGAAAGCGTAACATTAATAATCTACTCTGC
>JBMFVL010000045.1:0-10755 GCA_049966015.1 Thermoplasmata archaeon
GAGCATTTCCATATTCTTCAAAGGTGAACTATGGAGAAGCCTTAATGCAGCCATGGTAAAGATTACATCTCCATTGGAAAAGTGTTCTTTCAGGTGTTGAAGCAATTCCCTGCCGATAGAGTATAGAAACCAAGATGAGCCATATTCCTTGGAAGTAATATGTTTGTATTTTTCCATAACTCTCTCGTACTTGGGAGGTATTATTCCATCCGGTGTTATTTTACCAAGGTATTTATCCGTTTTGAGCTGTACACTTTTCTTTTCTTTGTTCCATATACTGTGGACTTTGTAGAGATAATAGCCATTGCCAATCATACGAACCTGAGTTCCTTTGGTTCTATGTTTAAGAACCCACTCGGGGTAAGTCATAATGTCTATTTAGACATTACATACAAGCATATAAAAATTTCTATACAAAAACATATAGGTGTAGAAAATTGCTCAAATAATATTATCTAAAAATAGAAAAGTTACAGATCAAAGCATAACATCCAATGCGTTATGCAATATTGTAATGCACTGATCAGTGTGAAGTGAATAAGGTGAAATTTTTAGAATAAAGGGGTTGTAATTCTTAATAATCCCAAGTTCCTCTTCACTGAAATTGGTATGATCACTCAACACAAAGACAACATTTTGCCGAATTTTAGAGGAATCCATTATTCCCTCCTCTAAAAGCAAAACAACAGGTAAATTAACCCTTTTCAAAACATCTTCTATGTTCCAACTGTATAGATAAATTCCTGGTGAATATTCTTTTCCAATGATCTTTTCTTTTAAATATGATAAAAAAACTTTCTTTAATATCGATGCGATTGATCTTTCATCTGGATTAAGGTAAAGCAATTGATTGCCTATAAACATCATTGTCTTTTTACTTTTAGAAAAAAATATGTATAAAACTGTATCCTTTCGTATGCTATTAGATATTAAAAAGGAATCTTTTATTAATTTACAAACCAAATCAACTCTGCCGTTCTCACTACTCAATGCATTTAAAGAAAAATCCTTTAATTCTACACTATGGTTAATTACAAAAAAAACACGCATTATTGTTCTTCCTTCATACTTTGCGGGTTCCATATATCTGCAGATATGGTTTCATAAACTTTGCTAGCATCGGTATATTCTGTATGTTCACGATCTTTTACTTCCAAAGATAAAAGCTCTTTAATAACGTCCTTCTTAAAGATCCAGTAATGGATTCTCCACTCCCTTCCATCGTATAAAGTGGTCTCTTCCCTCTCTGTTACTAAAATACCCTTATCTTCAAGCATATAAAATGAGTCACGGTCCGCAGGTTCCAATACATTGTCAAGAATTCGGTCATTGTATCCGAAAAAATTCAATACATGATAGGCCATTTCTTTAGCACCTTCGTCCCCAAGGTTATTATCCCCTATGGCTTTTTTTATTACGGATGAAAGAACATCAAGAGTAATGATGCCATCGCCCATCATGTCACCGTAGGATTTATTCCCTTCTCCATTAGGAGAAAAAGCCTTTTTTGACTGCCCTTCCTTGCTCTTTAAGTGTTTCTTTATAGCTTTCATGTTAATACTTATATTTATTTATGTAAGCAGGTATAATATATACTTTTCTTATCTTTAATACAAAAACAATTTAATAGAAAACATAGCAATAAAGAATCCTATGTTTAACACAATAAATGTCCAAGATATTCATACATATAAGCAATACAAAATATTGAAAATTTCCAGATTTTTCAACGATTTTATAGATGGATACATAGAAAGCAACATAAAATCTAAAAACATCTTATGGGTGAGTTTAGATAAAGATAATATTATCAATGGGTTACTAATTTATGATATGATTGAATCAGTAGGCACCATTTTTACAGAAAGCTATGAAGCATTTAACGCACTCTATGAAAAAGTTCCTTCAAACGGAAATGTATTTTCTGAGATATATATTCAAAACATCAAACATGAAGTGTACCATATTTATTCTCTTAACCTGAAAAATTACAATAATATGACACTATCTACACAAGTAAAGATCTTAAAATCAGATGAAATACAACGTGCCATTGATCTTTATTCAATTACGTACAAAAAAATAAATGAAAATGCAATGCTAAACATGTTTTACAATGGAGATAGGTGTTTTGTAGTAGAATTCAATGGCAATATTGCAGGTGTTGGATGGGCAAGCCTTTCCAATAATAATGGGAGGTTGCATTCCCTTTTGGTTATGCCTAACTACAGACACATGGGTATAGGAAAAAGCCTAACCTATGCAAGGCTAAACTGGCTAAAGATGAAACATGTTAATATGGCTATTAGCGAAATATCTGAATACAACCTACACTCTCAAAGAATTGCAATAAGTGTTGGAATGAATGTTATAGGAAACATTATGTTGTATAAAAAGCAATAAATATCGTTTATCATCAAGTGAAATAAACACTAGCAAAAAGATGTAGATTGACGTAACCCATAGCTATAATAAATGTTTATATACTAACAAAAGGATTATTTATTCAAAATCCAATAAAAATAGAGGGTAGAGGAAATCTTTATGATTTATAAAAAAAATATAAAGAGGCGGGGGAAGAGTGGGGTCTCTGATATCGTTGCAAATATTTTAATATTGTCCATAACAGTTACATTATTTTCTACTCTGTTCTATTGGGTTGGAACATTACCAACCCCAACACAATCCGTTAGTACCAATTTTGTAGCTGATGTTATCCCAACAGTAAATAACCAATATATAAAAGAAATTACTATTACCGATCTTGGCGGATCTCCTCTATATAACAGTGGAACTATTATATACATTTCATACCAAAAAACGCCACAGTATAACCAAGAATATACATTATCTCAAGGTCTTTCCTATTTGACTTCTTATAATAATGTTTGGCTACCTGGAATGGTTTGGGAAATTAACCTTGTCAATAAAAACATCCCCTACACCAACCAAGTAACAATAAATATTGTAGATACATCAAAAAATACTCTTGTATGGTCCAACACAATACCTACATTAATTGTATCCCTGCCTCCTGTTATAAAAGCAGAAGGGACATTGCCTGGACGTGTGGTTGTAAGTTCTCAGTTCCAGGTTTGGGCACAGGTGGTTGATTTTAATTCTCCCATATCCGGCGTATATGTTACAATTAAAACCCTGAACATAAACAACCAACCAATGAGTTTCAGCAATAGTTTAATGGAGTACATAAGCCAAACAATTAAAGCACCTTCATCCCCAGAAAATTTTACTGTTTTAATCAGCGCTTACAATGTTAACGGGCAAGAAAGTGTCGCTTATTTTACCGTTTCTGTTGTATTACAATTTACTGGGCAGGCACAATTGCAATGGGGTACAATATCTACTGACTGGAAACCGTATCTTTTAGATGCCCTTGCCAGTTATGGTGCAGGATATGGACCTTTATATTTCACTACAGGGAGCCAACCAGGAATATCAACCGGTGGATCTAACAACATAACAGGAATATCTTTAACAATATCTGGTGTAGATTTACTAACTAATCTCAATTCAGGATTCGTTACTTCTGGAGTAGCACTAGATATTTATTTTCTCATGACTGGCATAATAATCAATGTTGGATCAGCTCCAGCATATTTTGTCAATATATCCATAAGCACATCCACCTACAGTTTCGCAGATTATGCATATAGAAATTATGCTTCTGCCTATAATTATTACCAATCTGATTCATTTGTAGCTCCGTATGGAAGAATATACTTTGCAACAACCATTGAATTATTTATACAATGGGATAGGGATACATGCCCTCCAGGTCCACCAGATGAATATTCATGGCTAATATCTTCTATAACAATCAATTACGATGTATACAATGCTGCAGGTGCTTTTGTTCAGGCGCCTGCAATAACCGAAAGCCCTTATATATGGGGTGCATGGCTTAATGGGTGTTAATATGGGTGGTGTAGTTAGTATGAAAATGAAGTTTGCAATACTAGCATTTATATTTTTATTAATGCCTTTTTCTTTGGGGTCTTCTGCTATAATAAACCATAACATAACCACATTACACGTTAAAACCATTTGGAATGTAACCCAAAATTCTCCATCCATTAATATTACTCCTGTAGGGAACATATTCGGGACAAATACAGTTAATTTTCTAATTGTCAATAATTCCAAATCCACTGAGATTTCAGTAGTTGAGGGTGATAACGGGGTAGTTAAGTGGGAAATAAACGTAAACCCGATATTCGAATATACTGTTGTTAACTTATCAAACAGTCAGGGATTAGTAGTTCTTTATCGTAACGGAACCCTTGCAATGTACAACCTTGCAAATGGCAATCCTATATGGATGCATAACGAAGGCACTTATTATAGAATGGGGTACATCATTGCTCCTTATAACGGAGGTGATATAATATTCAACGCCGGTGCAAATCCATACAGCAAGGCAATAGGGTTTACGCTTTATATAGAAGCAATAAACCTTACTGGAAGTACTTTATGGTCTACTCATTTTCTGTACGGAATGAACTTTACATATTCTTACGAAATGTTTTATCCCCTTCCCCCTTATCCTTCTTATAGTGGTGCTGTTCTGTTGAATACATACTCATATAGTGGTGGTGACCTTGTTCCATACGCACAATTAGTTAATGCATATACGGGTAATGTAATATGGAATGTGTCTGTGCAAAATGGTGGAGGTATAAATTCTGCAACTATAGGCAATTTCTTGGGCAAGGGTCCAATGATTGCATATTCCACTAACGCAATCTCCGGTTCTCTTGTTATTGCCAATCTTTCAAACGGGAATGCTCTACAATATTATAATGCCTCACAGCCTTTATGGATATGTGAACAGCAAAATGCCATATCAATGGAAGTTTATGACCATCTCATGCCATCGTTATGGTATGCCAATATGCCATCAAGCAGTTTATCTGAAGATTTGATTTTAGAAGGTATAGGTTCAATAGGTATGAACGGGACTCAACCAATGAGGTTGATGGAATACGATTTTGTATCATCAACAACTGTTTGGAATGTTATATTACAAACAAATAATTCAAATGCTATGATGAATCCAGCACCGTATTATTTTATAACTTTACCGAATAACCAGGGTTCTTATGTAATTGCATACAGCAGTTATAGTAACAAAGTGTATTCTATTGTAAATGGTTACATTAAAATGGATTACAAGATGAATGTACCTAACAGCTATCTCGAAAATATGTTGATAAACCCCAATATTTTCTACACTAACGAACCTGTAATAGCTGACGCTAGACCAGGTGCAGGTTATTATACCGTTTCATATATTGACCTGCTTAACGGCTCACTAATATTGAGCAAAAATGTTAATGTACCCCAATCATTCTCAAAAGTATATGTCGAGCCCCTATCCTTAATAGCAAACCAAACCACACCTTCTTTTGCATTAATCGGGGATTACAAAAATGGTTCTGAATCGTATACTTATATTGAAGGCCTTAATGGTATCAATGCAACAACAATATTTGCTATGAATTTTCAAGGTTATTTTATTATGACCAATGGTACATACATGTACAATTCCATATATCCAGGATTAAATAATGGCCAATTAATGAAAGGTACAGGGATAAGCAATATTATATTAACAACAACAAATGGAATTACGGCTTTTTATTCTTATTACGTTTACATAGCACCAATAAAAATCAATTCCTTCTCTGTTACTCCCATTAATGGTATGGCGCCGCTAAACGTAACATATCAAGTTAATGTTACTGGGGGTGTTAAGCCATATATCTACAAATGGTATATCAATGGATTTTATTACACATCAAACGTTTCATATTACAACTTTTCCTACCAGTTAGCAGGGTCATATAATGCATCTGTAACAGTTTATGATAGTATGAACAGCTATGCAACTAGCAACAATATAACGGTGACTGTCTATTCTCCATCTAATGGTGGTCAGGGTGCAGGGAAAAAATATTATACTGTGTCAGGAATTGTACAATCCTCTAATTATTCCCCTATCTCCAATGCAACTTTACGATTCTCATCTGGTAACATTACTGAAACGGGCTCAAACGGGTTTTTCTCTTTAAATCTTACCAATGGTACATGGAGTGTAATAATATCCAAAAACGGATATCAAACAGCGTATTACAACATAACTGTTAACGGATCCCCCTTAACCGAAACCTTTACAATGTACCCAGAAAGGGCAGGTAATACCACAAGTACTACATTAACTTCGCAAGGAAGCTTGGTTTATTTAATAATTGCAGCAGTGGTGATAGTTGCAGTAATCTCTCTGGTTATTTGGATAAGAAGAAAAAAATAAAATAAACGGATTCCTATGACCTTTATTAACCCATCAACTCCCTCTTCACAAAATCCAAGAGGGGTTCATTGTTATTATTTTTATCTTCGATAAGTTTTTTAATGAACAACTCAGGGTTATTTTTATCTTCGATCAATTCCTTGACATCATTAACAAAATTATCCCACAATTTATTATCTGATGTCTTATTCAAATGGGTTAATTTATAATCCAATTTTCCGGTATTGATATTCCCTTTAAGTGAAATGTATGCAACTGCCGTTGAAACATCTTCCACATTTATTTTTTTATATTTCGCAAATGTTTTTTTATACACGATGAGTTGTTTTTTGTTGGTGGATTCATGATCATCTGTCTTATCTGTTTTATAATCCAAAATTAAATATTTACCAGTGTTATCTACAAATACAGCATCAATAAAAGCAATGAATTGAAGTTCAGAAACCTGTACGTTCAATAGCTGATCAAGGCTTGTTGCTATTCTAACTTCAGAACCATACTGTTTATAACCCATGGAATAAACTTCCGATAATATGCTTTTTATATTGTTAAATATCTTTATTTCCTCCTCATCCAAGCTTTTTTCATCTATGGTTCTATTGAAAATTCCAGATGCAATTTTATGTGCATTTATTCCTTTTTCTTGTTGAATGTTTTTAAATCTTATCCCTAATATATTGTTCTTAAAGAAATCATAAGGCTTTTTATATTGTTCTACAAGGGAGAATGATATCTTATCTAATTTTCTGAAATAATCATAGATAAGATCCCTGAGCCATGGTTCACGCTTTTCTAGAAGTTTTTTTGCATCTTCAAAACGCTTAGATACAAACAAATGGTATGCTTCATCATAATTATTTTTAAATGGTTCTATTTCGTCACTTTCTATATCTACAAGGGTTGAAAGATTATCCAAATAATATTTAGCTTCTATTTTTGGATTAACAACAATATAAAGTTCTTTTTTAGATCGTGTAAAAGCAACGAAGTCTATCCTTATTTCCTCTTCTTCAAGTTCATCTTTTATATCAATATTTTTTGATTTCAATATTGAATAAACTACTGCGTCAACAAAGCTAAAATTATTCCTCGTCTTTTTAGGAATGTAAACAACACGGTCAAACTCCAATCCCTTTGCTTTATGCACAGTAGTTAAGGTTATGCCTTTCGCCTTTCCTATGGGTTCGTAACTTTCCTCTGTAATTTCAAGATAATGGAACAAGTCTTCCTTAGAGGATTTACTAACAACTTCGAAAAATTCCTGTATGTTTTTCAATAAGGCAACAGAGGTAATAAAATACTCCTTGTTTATAGATGCACTTATTGGCATAATGTGGGTCTCGAAAAGGTTTCTCAAATTTTCAATATTATTGTTTTTCCTCATATCGAAAAAGGCTTTTGCAAAGTTTTCCAATTTATGTAGATCTTTATCTGAACTGGATATTGCATCAAACGCTTCCTTCATAGACAATCCTGAAAAAGGTGTAAATAATGCACTGGATATAATGTCAAAGTTATCATAAAAAAGTCCTTTGAGAAACTTAATGATCTCTTTTGTAGCATGTACCGATGTAGAATTGCTTATTGTGCTAGTATACGGTATGTTTTTAGCATCCAGCATTTTAGAAATTTTAAGCAATTGACCGTTAGTTCTGGTAATTATTGCTATTTTTTCGTTTGGATTGTTTTGACTCAGTTCTGCAGTTAATTTAACTGCAGCATTTTCGGTATTTTCTGCTACACAAACCTTTACAATATCGCCTGTAGTATTATTATAACTCTTAAAATCCTGAAGTTCCCCGTTATAATCCCCTATTTTTGTATTGGATAAAAAATGCGTTTTTGAATATTTCAATATATTTTCAGTGCTCCTATAGTTGGTAGAAAGTGTTGAAACCATTGCCCTTTCTCTAAATTTATCAAAATTTTTCACACTTCCTCCTTGAAATCCAAAGATTGCTTGCTTTCTATCCCCAACTAAGAAAAGTATATCCCCGCTTAATATAGCTATTTTAGCTTCAAGTTCATTGACGTCCTGAAGTTCATCTACAAGAACGTGCTTGTAATGCCTGGTATTTTTATCGTATTTTCTTATGAATTCTAGGAGCATATCTGCATAATCAATAAACCCCTCGGGCTTGGATTTTTCATAGTTTTCATAAGCTTCAAGAAAATACTCAAGAAACTTCTCACATTCTCCCTGGCTTATTGTATTTATTTTTTCATTGTTGTATATTATTTCAAGTTCCTTTTTAGCTATATCCATATTCCTTTTAATGTCATCCGGGGTTATTCCGAAACTTTTTAAATATCTTATTGCGTTTTCAGTTTTTGGAACAATATCAGAAATCACATACTCTTCTGAGTAATTAAAAGCGTTAAGTTTTTCAAAAGTTTTAAAAATAGAAAACCTGAGTATATTATTACTGATAACATTATATTCTTCTCCTATGCTCTCTAGGTAATCGTATGCATAACTATGAAATGTATGTATCGCAAGGTCATTTAAATTTATCTTTATATCCTTCTCTAAAGCGGTTTTGTATATCTTCTCACTCATTTCCTTTGCTGCTTTAGTTGTAAATGTTATGCATAGAATGTCCTTCTCTTTAACTCCACTATTAATCAACTCAATAACCTTCTTAGCAAGTTCAGTTGTTTTTCCTGTTCCTGGATTGGCAATAACCAAAAGATCTTTGTTATATGAATCAAATGTGCTAATTAAATCACCCATGATATAACAACACCAATAATTTACTTTAGGTTTGCGTCTTAAACGGGATGTTAAAATTGTACTTTTTATGGAAAGCATATTTGCTAGTAACGTATCTTTTTTGAATGTTAAAATCTATTCTTACATGGTCAATTAAAATTCTTCAAAAAAGTAAACATAATACTCCTATACTACTACCTTTTCTAGATGTTAACTTTATATAGGCATGAATATTGTTTGTTTTGATGTACAGAAATATAAAACTAGCTGTATTTTCAAGAATTTTAGTGAGTTTTAGCTACGGTTACATAATTGTAATTCTACCGTTGTACTTGCATTACGTCGGATACTCGTTTATAGATATCGCATTAGTACTGTTTGTAGCTATGCTTATAAATGCCATCATGACTTTTTTCCTAGGGATGTTTTCTGATCATTATGGGAGAAGAAACATACTTGCTATATTGTTTTTAATATTTTCTATATCTTCACTTCTGTTTTTATTGGTTAAAAATATATATGTGGTTACTATATTAGCCGGGTTGGCAGGGTTTACTACCGGTTCTTCAGGAGGTCCAATAGGCTCAGGAGGCCCATTCGGTGCCATACAGAACGCAATAATCGCAGAAGAATCCACTAAGCAACAATTAACCAAATTTTTAGGATTGGCAGCAATACTAGAAATGCTTGCAGCTATGGGGGGTTCTTTTTTCATTCCAATAATATCATACTTCAAAGTAGATGTTTATAATCTATTTTACCTATCTTCTATGCTATCCTTAGTTTCTTTTATATCCGCTACTTTAATTAAGGATTATCATATAAGAAGCCAAAAACTACTTCCTTCTCTATCATACAAAAAAATATTCAAATTGAGTATTCCTACAATTCCATGTGGGTTAGGTTCAGGAATGATACTGCCAATATTATCTCTTTGGTTAAGGCTCAGATACAATGTCTCTACCGCTACACTCGGTATATTATTCGGAACCATAAACATAGGGGTAGTAAGCGCATTGTTTTTATTGCCGTATGTTGCTAATTATTTAGGAAAGTTAAAGTTGATTGTTCTATCGCGTGTAGTTGCTGCAATATCCCTTCTATTAGTTGCATTTTCTCCATTTTTCTTGTTATCAGCAATATTACTAGTACTCAGAGGATCTTTCGCAATGGGCGCTGTGCCTGTAAGGCAGTCTTTCGTAATGTCTAATGTGCATGAAACTGAAAGAGCAACCTCAAACGGTGCAACTTCTTTAAGCAGAAACAGCGCTTCAGCAATAGGGCCATTATTCGACGGGCCTCTAATGGCTATTGATATGTCTCTAATACCTTTAGTAGGTGGTGTAATAACAATATTCGACCCTTTGCTATATTACCTTATGTTCAAAGATCAATGGAACAAAAAATAAAAATTAGTATCGATTTGTAAAGGGGTAAGGGTTAGTATAAATAATTGTGGGGGGAATGAACTTTCTTTTTCTCCCCTACTACCGTAATATATCTATAAATGAATTACTTAATTTTTTCATATTTGCCATTTCCTTTGAATTCCAGATATCCCCTCTCTCTAAGAATCTGTAATTGTTGTCTTATCTTGTCTTTGATATGCTTGTTATTAGGATGTTTCTCTGCAAGGAAACGGTGTAGTATCCCGAAATCATTTCCTATATATAGGGAGAAATCAATTACATAATAAGAAATCTTATGATCC
>JBMFVL010000046.1:0-10433 GCA_049966015.1 Thermoplasmata archaeon
ATTCCTCCTCAGGCTCTGGTACAGGCACAGGTAATTCCTCCTCAGGCTCTGGTACAGGCACAGGTAATTCCTCCTCAGGCTCTGGTACGGGCACAGGCAATACCTCCTCAGGCTCCGGTACAGGCACGGGCAATACCTCCTCAGGCACAAGATCAAGCACAGGCAACAAAGGTTCTTCAACCAATACTACAACAAATATTGGGTCATCTTCTTCAGGAGGAAGTAAAAATATTTTTTTAAGCAAGTATGCACTTTTATTAGAAATAATAATCATTGTAATAATCTCTACATTGGTAGGGGTAGTTACATATACAACCATTAAAAATCGTAAAAATATGCATATTGATAACAGCAATATAGATGATTCTGCAAATAAAAAGATCACTTCTGATAAAACAACTAGTTTACTAATATTAGATGAAGGAGAACAAATTTCTAAGTTTAAAGGGTGGTATGACGAAAATTCTTTGATATACCCAGAAATAGATCATGATTTGCCATTGATCTGGGAAATAGATAAAAACTTGCCGATTAAAATCAAGGATAATTCTACTTTAAATACATTTGAAAATATAGAATCTATTGGAGATGGATCGTTTAACATTAAAATTACTTCTAAGTGTTGTAAAGTAGTAGCCTCATTGAATGGGTATAAAGATGTTAAGATGATTCGTGGAACTAGATATGAAGAGGAAGTGGTTAAGTTAATGAAATTGAATTTTATCAAGGACAAATCAGAAGATTTTTCTTTTAAAACTATTAGAGAGATAATAAAAAAAGAATATGGTAATGATAACATCAATGATAACAAAATATCAGAAATCATTAAAATATATGAAAAGGCATTATATGGCAAAAAAAAGATAGACCGCAAAGATTTTGAAATATTTCTAAGGGATTTAAGAGATTGTGTGAAAGAACCGTGGATTATTGTTTGTGGTGTTAAAAGTGGAAGCGAACATAAACAAGGATAAAATACATAAATTGAAATTATATTCTATTTATTATATTTTGGCCATCTTGTTTATTTTGATTTTTTATTTCCTTGTTCAATACGATTTTTACAATTTTTTTTCTAATTACCGGTTTATCGTATTGGACCTGTTTGATATTGTACTTATTCCTGCCATTATTCCCCTTGTACTGGATTTGATTGCATATATTTTGAAAATTTACAATAAAATTATTAGATCCCTGATTATAAGCCATTTTATTGGGTTAAGTGCTTTTGTTTTTTTGATGATTTATGAAGCAGTTGTATTGTTTAATTATATTAACTATTTTTTGTTTTGGTTTTTGTTTTTTGAATTCTTTGTAATTGTCTTTTTTTCACAGAGTATTTTAAAATTAAACCACAAATCATATTGGGGGTTTACATTGCTGCGTTTATCCCTTTCAGAGCTTATTCTATCTTTTTATATACTTATCATATCTGCAGTTCCATCCTCTCCTGTCCAGTATATGTTCTTGTTCCCTTTTGTAGTCTCTTTATTTTTTTCTCTAGCATACTTCATAGAGAGAAAGGATTCGTTGAAAAATTTAGGTAAATATATGATTTTATATCCATATAGATGGATATTTATTTCTTTTTTGGTTGGAGTTTTGTATGCAATTATGAGTGCCCCTTCTCTAGCAAAGTATGAGTCTTTGGTGGTATTGGTAACCATTATAATAATTTTGATAATTATATTCTACTTTTCTTTGTTGTCTTATTATTACAGTTCAAAATATCTGGATTCCATTACCAATGAATTGTACAAAAAGCATAAGCATGAACCTTTTATAATGGGTACAGAAAATATAGGGTTTGTTAATGAAGCACTAAGAAATTTTGTTATGTATGGTGTCAAGGATAACCTAATAGTACTTCTTAGTCAAATATTGACAGTAAATGGAATGCAATACGCTAAAATTTTAGATGTTTTAGGAGAACTATTGGCCTACAGGGAACAGAATATATTAGAACCTGCACCTTTCTTCGTGAAAAGGTATATAGAAAGAGAAATGTATGAAAGAAATATGATTGTTGATCGTATTTTTAACAGGATATATAAGGAGGTTGAAAATGTACCAAAATAATGAAACTTCAATAAATCTTGCTATGGACAGCATTAATCAATGCGTTAATGAAATATCTTCCTATTACGTTGGGTCTAATGAAATAATTAAACTCATTTTGGCTGCTATAATTTCTCAAGGTCATGTATTACTAGAAGACAATCCAGGTACTGGTAAAACCTTTGTAGCTAAAATTCTTGCTAAAATTTTAGGAATATCTTACAAAAGGATTCAGTTTACACCTGATTTGCTTCCAAGCGATATTTTAGGTACCAAGGTATGGAGACCTGCTAAAGGTACATTTGAGTTAGTAAAAGGCCCGATTTTTTCTAATTTAATATTGGCTGATGAAATAAACAGAGCACCTCCTAAAACACAGGCTGCATTGCTGGAAGCTATGGAGGAAAAACAGGTAACCATTGAAGGGGAAACAATACCATTGCCTGAACCATTTATTGTTATAGCAACCCAAAATCCTGTTGAATATGAAGGTACATACCCATTACCAGAAGCACAAATGGATCGTTTTATGGTAAAGCTTTCTTTAGGATACCCAGAAGATGAAAGTGTATTGTTGAAAAGGAGAATTTCATGGAAAGTCGATGATCCTTCTAACCAGGCAAGGGTTGTGCTGTCTAACAGCCAACTTTTGCAAATTCAAAACATCGTTGAAAATAGCATAAAGGTCAGTGATGAAATTATAAGATACATATCCTCTTTCAGCATGATAAGGAAAGACAAAAGGGTTATGGCTGGCCCTAGTGGAAGAGGGCTTATTTCTCTTATGAGAATGAGCCGAGGAGTAGCTCTTACTGAAAGCAGGGATTTTGTCATACCTGATGATGTTAAAAAAATTTGCGAAATCACCTTGGCACATAGAATTGTTTTACAACCAGAGTATTCATTGGAAAGTTACAAAGCAAGCAACATTGTTAACGAATATTTATCTAAACTGGAAGTTCCCAAGTAGGTGGATGTTTGACAAAAGAATGGAGTAAATCTGTATTTTTTATATTCCTCATTACAATAGGTTTGGTGGTTGTAGCTATAATTACCTCTACACCCATGTTTATTTTCATTGCCATTTTACCAGTACTGTACATTTCGCTTTTGTATATTATGGAAAGCGATAGTTCTGTTGATATTGAACTAACTCTTCCCGGTAACGCTATTTCCGGTGAAGAGATCGACCTGATTTTAGAAGTCAAATCTGATAAGGGATTCGGTTTATTTACTTTTAATGTGCCACTTCCCCCTACCTTCGATATTGTTGATGGTACCAATGTGCATATTCTACATAAAGGTATAAAAGAATCCCATGCAATTTACAAATTCAGGGTTAAGCCTTTAAGAAGAGGTAAATACAATATTGATACAGTAGAATATACCTATTACCCCACCTTGGGTATAATACACGCAGCTTTTGGTTCAATTAAAAAAAATAATGTTCTTGTGGTAAGACCTAGATTGCATGTATTGAAAATGAGGAGAATGAAAATTTTAAAGACACGCATTAACCCTAAAAATGCAAAATCTAGATTGGGTCCAGTGTCTACTGAATTTGAAAAAATCAGGGAATATACACCTAATGATTCTTATAAGAAAATCAACTGGAAAGCAACAGCACGTATTGGCAATACAGATAAATTGTTAGTTAATGAATATGAAAGGGAGGGTGAAAATACAATCATATTTGTTATGGACCGTGGTTACCATATGAGAAAGGGATCATTAGAAGAAAACCCTCTTGAGTATTCAATAAATTATGTATACTCATACTCTAAAATACTTCTCAGCCAAAGTTTCAATGTTGGTTTTTGGTTTATGGAACACGAGAACAATGTTCCTGAAATTTATGTCATGCCATCTTCTGGAATGGAAAATTTTAGAAAAATAAAAAACGTGTTGATTTCAATTGAAAATTCTGTGGGATATTCCAGCAATTACCAAATCAGTAATTTATTAAAGAGGATTGTTATGGAAACAGGTGCGGTTGTGGTCATTTTGACAAGCCTTTATGACCCATACCTGGAAGCAATAAAAGCCTTTGCTGTTAATATGGCTAAAATTGCCCACCATGTATTGATTGTTGATGTAATCTCTTCGAGGATCATATCTAAGAATGCTGCTCCCATAATAAGCTCGGTTTTATCAAAAGATTATTTGGTTTTTGCTAGAAATAAAATATACAGCAATTTCCCTTCCTACATAAAGATCATTCCATGGGATCCTGTGAGCGAATCTCTTGCAACGATTATTTATAAAACAGCAATGAAGGTGAGTAGATAATGAGAACCTCTTTGCCCTTGAGTGTATTCACCCTGGCTTTAGGGGATTCCTTGCTTTATTTCATATCTTCAAGTACTTTGGAATATACCTTCGTTATTGTTTTAACTTTTTTTGGTTTTTTATCTATAGCAATATCCATTCTCAAAACAACAGATAACAATCTCAAATACTTGCAAATTGTATTGATGTCAGGATATACTGTTCTTTCTTTCGGGTATATTCATAACTTAATGCCCATTGTTTATTATTCTAACAGAAACATTCCCTTGTTTGTAATCTCTTTTACACTTATGATTCTCTCTCTGTTTTTCCATCAGTTGTTTGAATATTTTAAAAATTTTTCAAAAAAATTAATGGATAACGGCTTTGATGAACATGAAATTTATACAGAGCTTTATGCCTTTGAGACCTATTTGATATTGTTGGGTCTTGCAGCATTGGTTATTTCTGCTGGAATTTATGCTGTTATGTACATGTTGCCTAAAATAAAGATAGGTATTATTGGATCAATCATTGCGTTTTCTATAGCTTTTTTTATATGGCTTAAATTCATTTCCAAAACAGAAGATAATAAAAATATAAATTGAAAATCAAAGTAATTGCTCTACAACACTAGATATATCCTTTATTGCCATTGCAGCTTTTGAATTTCCGCTATATATAACCAGTGGTTTTTTATATGCCATCGATAAGGGCACATTTTTATCATATGGAATTTTCCCAATGATTTCCAGACCATTGTCGTATGCAAAATTTTTTATTCCATTGAATTCTGGATTGATATCATATTTATTGATCACTATATAGGATTTGATCCTAAAATGACTTGCTAAATAATACGCTCTTGATAGATCACTCAAGCTTGATTTGGTAGGTTCCCCTACTAGAATAGCATGGCTTGCACCGCTCATCGATGCAATAACCTGGCAACCTATTCCTGCTGCTGAATCGACAATAATGTTTTTTATTTCTCCTTTTTTTCTCCATTCACGCGCTATGTTTTTTTCTTCCGTGACAAGCTTTCCGCTATTAGGTTGGCCTACATCCAGTTCTGAGGTAATGAAAGGGCCATAATCTGTTTTAGCTATTCTGATCCATCCAGAATGTTCATTTGATTTTATTTTTATTGCTTTTTCTGGGCATACAATACCACATACGTTGCATCCTTCACATAGATATTTTTTGATTTCCACCTTCCCATCCTTTTCATGGATCGCTTCGTATGTGCAGTTTTCTATACATATTCTACAATTTGTACACTTGCTGTAATCAATTTCTGCCAGGCTTTTTTCAGCATAATCAATTTCTTGATCCCATTTAGATACATCGAAAATTAAATGCATGTTGGGAGCTTCAGCATCTGCATCTACAATACCAAAATCATGATTTTTTAATAAAACTGCCAATGACGTAGATAATGTGCTTTTGCCCACGCCACCTTTTCCACTCGCTATGACAAGTTCCACTACATCACCTTTTTTAGAATGCTTTCAAATACTTTTGATTCTTTGCTTTGGGGATATGATTCAACGATTGCTTTTCCGTTTAAATAACATTGAACTATAAGATCGCTGTATGGTAATTCTCCTATGATAGGATAATCTGCAATCACATTTTTGTCCATAGGTATCAAATCAGATCGGTTTATCACAATATATCCTTTCTTGCCCTGCTTGGATAAAAGATCCATTATCATTTTGAGATCGTGAATACCTAGAGGGGTAGGTTCAGTTACGACAATAACCATGTCTGCACTTTCAATAGCAGCTGCTACATGGTTGCCTGTTCCAGCAGAAGTATCAAATATTTTTATCTCTGCATTACACTCTTCTGCCCGTTTTTTAGTGGATAGGACCAGAGGATATGACCTTTCTTCTCCTTCCTTAAGAACTCCAGTAACGATCGTTAAATTTTCGTTTACTTTGGATAGATATGTACTCCCGATCTCTTTCTGGTCATCTTGTATCGCATCAAAATGGCAAACCAGCTGGCATGCCTTACAGCCAGAACATAAAGTAGGTATTAAAAAGGGATATCCTTCTTTAAACATAACAATAGCGTTTTCAGCACAATTTTTAACGCATAAACTGCATTTAACGCATTTTTTATATTCAAATCGTGGCCTGAATATGTATTCCTTTTTTTCATTTTCCAAATTTGTAGACAGCAAAATATGATCATTAGGGCATTCTACATCTGCATCTACAAGTGCAACTTTATACTTTTTGGATAATATTGTGGCTATATTGATCGCTACTGTACTTTTTCCTGTGCCACCTTTTCCACCTGTTACGGCTATATTCATATCCTAAAACAATCCCCTTCCTCTGCCTTGTCCCCTTCCACTTCCCATTCCCATACCATGCCTGCCCATTCCACGCCCCATACCTGGACCTCCAGTACCTTTCGAAGGCATCAATTTCCCCTCTAGAAAAGCGTTTATTGCATCTTTTACAGGCATTGGTGCGCACTCCCTTACATCTATATTGCCCATGGATAATACCTGGTATGCATTTGGACCGATGGCACCAGCAATGAGCACATTACACCCCTCATCTACAACAACCTTTGATGCTAGGATTCCTGCACCACTTCCTGAATTAATGCCCGGGTTAGGAATCACTTTAACTTCTTTGATTTGTTGGCTTTCATATTCAACAATTGTAAAAGAGGTACACCTTCCAAAATTGGAACTTACAAAATCATCTAGACCACCCTGGCTAGATGTAGCTAAACATATTTTCATTCTGTTTCACCTTTTTATATGATATAATACAGCAATAAATAATTAAATGGTTATTTTTGAAGTTGGTCTAGTCTTTTCTTGACATCTTCCAATCTTTCCTGTAAATACTTGTATTCCCTTTCTAAAGATTCTTTTTCGTTTATATTGGTATTTTGTTGTGCAGATATCGGGAATGTTTCGTATGGTGTGTCATACTGGTACCTTCCGTATGGAACTGGATCTGAGTCTAAATAATATCCAGAACGCCATCTCCATCCCCTAGGCATACCTGTCCACGGGCAGTATCCAAGTGTTGCACCGTAACCCCTACCCCTACCATAACCTCTACCTCTTCCATATCCTCCAAACATATCTATTCACCTCTTTAATATATCTATTTAGATATCTAAATAGATAATCGTTTTTTCATTATAAATAATTTTCGGAATGTTATAACATAAGTTTAAAGAATTTCATCCAACACTTTTTGAGGAGCATTGTTAACAACTTCATCCATTTTCCATAAAGCGTTGCTTTCTTCTTTTTTTGCATGTATATTATCAAAATATCCTTTTTCTAACATTCTATTTATTAAAAGAGCAGAAAATGTAGGTGAACCTGTTGCACCAGGGGAATTGAAATTTATTATATGTACGCTTCTTTCACCTTTAAGAATTACAGCTTCTGGAACAAAGCCATTGTTATCAATAACCTGTACCCTTATTCCTGATATTCCTTTTTTTATAACTACTTCGTTGCCAATATTCGGAATGAATTTTTTTAATCTTTTTGCCATTGCTTTCCTGGAAACAGAACTTTTCCATTCTTCACTTGCTAATTCTTGGAATTCCCTGTTGAATAGCAATTTTAATTTAGGCTTGACGGGAGGAGATAATATATTCTTCCATATCATTATAGGCATAGAATATTTTTCATTATATGAATATGCACTGGAAACAATTGTAGCAGTGGGCCCAACCTCTCTTCTCCCGCTGTGTTTTATTATAAAATGAGGATCCAAAAAGGGGAATTCATTATGCTCAGGTACAGTATAAATATTCCTATGTATCTTGTTTGCATAAGATTCTGCAACAATCCAATAATCTCCCCTGAAAAACATATTTGAATAATTCATTCCCAATCCTTCAGATCGGGCTATCTTTAATGCTCCCCCTGCACTGCAATTTAATATAGCAGAACCCTGGACATATCCATTTATTTTGCCTTGTACTTTAAGTATTCCTTCATTTTTGTCGGATATTCCCACTACCTTAGTATTTTCAATTAATTTTACACCTTTTTGTTTTGCTCTATTGAAAACACTTAATGCAAAGGCTCTGTAATCCACACAAGCATCTGTTTTGCTATGTATGGCACCAACACCATTTACTTCATGCTCCAATGTATGAATTTCTTTGCTGTTAAGGATTTCAAATTCTTTATCCATCATACCGTTTTCTACTGCCCATTTACCATAATTTTCAATGTTTTTCATCTGCTCATTCGTTTTGGCTACTTCTAAGGTACCTATTTCCTTCCAGGGAAGATTATCCTGGTATGCCAATAATTTCCACATTCTGTAAGAATTTTGAGCGGAAAATGCCCAAATCTTTTTCTTTACTGGATTAAGGTAAAATGGTCTATGTATAACACCAGTATTCCTCATCGTTTCATGCAATGCGATATCATTATCCCTTTCGATTATGGCTATACTTGCATCAAATAAGGTTGATATCCAGTAAGAGAGGGTAACGCCTAGAATACCTCCACCAATAATTAACACATCGTATTTTTTGGGGTTCATAGCAGTCCCGCCTCATTACAATTACATATATCAGTAAGGGATATTCTTTATTTATTTATTATTGTTTAATTTTAATAAATTGACTATAAATTATTTTATTACAATTGATTTTATATTGGTGAATTCAAGCAACCCATATCTAGACAGTTCCCTACCAAACCCGCTTTCCTTTACACCCCCAAATGGAATCCTTGGATCGGATTTTACATAATCATTTACATAAACGATTCCGGCCTCTATTTCCCTGGCAAGTTTTTCCCCCAGTTTTTCATTTTTTGTCCATATACTTGCGCCCAATCCATACATAGAACTGTTGGCCAGTTTTATAGCATCTTTCTCATTTTTGGCTATCATTATAGGTGCAATTGGTCCGAATACTTCTTCTTTCCATAAATTCATATTTTTTTTAATGTTGGTCAAAACAGTAGGCTCAAATACGAACCCCTTACCGTTAACCTTTTTACCACCTGTTTTCAGTATTGCACCTTTTTCAAGCGCATCGTTGAGGAAATTATTAATCAATTTTACCTGATCTGCATTGGCAAGAGGACCTATATCCACAGAAGGATCCATGGGATTACCTATTTTCAAATTTTTCATCAGTAAAATAAAATTTTCTGTAAATGAATTTTCAAGTTCTTTTTCCAGTATTATCCTCTTTGTTGCAATACAACTCTGTCCAGTAGAAACAGTTCTGCCTTTAACAGCATTTTCACATGAATATTTTACATCTGCATCTTTTAGAATAATCATTGGATCTGAACCACCTAGCTCAAGAACCACTTTCTTCAAATGGGATGTTGCTATTTTTGCAATTCTTTTACCTGCCATTGAAGAACCTGTGAAAGAAACACCTTTAACTTCTTTCCGTTTTATCAATCCTTCAGCGATATCATGTGTAACTAAAACAATTTTGAACACATTTTCTGGAAATTCTGCCATTTCAAAAGCTTCTTCAATAGCTAAACCAGAAAAAGGAACACTGTTAGATACCTTTACAATTGTTGTATTACCAGCAATTAAAGTAGGAACAGCAAATCTGAAAACCTGCCAAAAGGGATAATTCCACGGCATTATAGAAAAGATCGCACCTATACCCTGAAAGGCTATAAAACTTTTTTTTGCCTCCATTGTAACGAATTCATCTTTAAGCCAGTTTTCGGCATTTTCAGCATAAAATTCTGCACACCATGCACATTTTTCTATTTCTGCAATGGATTGTGTTATGGGTTTTCCCATTTCCTTTGTTATCAATTCACCATACCGTCTTTTGTTGTTTCTCAATATTTTTGCCAATCTAAAAAAATATTCAGATCTTTCTTTTATGTCTAATTTGTTCCATTTTACATAAGCATTTGATGCATTTTTTAGCATTGTAACTGCTTTTTTGCTATTGTATAGTTCGATTTCACCATTAACTTCTTCTGTATAAGGATTTATTGATTTTATTATCATGTATATTAGAAACGCTTTAAAAGAATAAAAGTTTTGGGATTTGTAATCATGTTATAAGTCAACTACCCCCCCCTGACAGAAGGGACTTGTTGCTGGTCACCC
>JBMFVL010000047.1:0-10342 GCA_049966015.1 Thermoplasmata archaeon
ATAACAAAAATTTAAGAGGAACTATAGCAATGGCCAATGCCGGTCCAAATACAGGAGGAAGCCAATTTTTTATAAATGTAGTTGATAACAATTATCTTGATTCAAAACATCCTGTTTTCGGGAAAGTAATTAATGGTATGGAAGTTGTAGATGCAATCAGCAATGTGAAAAGGGATAGAAATGACAAACCCTTAACAGCTGTTGTAATAAAAAGTGCAAAACTTATTCAATAATTTTTTTAAAAACTGCATTGTAAAGAAACATCTTTATTTTCATTTTTCAATAATTATATTGATGTTTACTGTTATGGCCTGAATATATGTGCAATGGGAAGTGGTATCAACGAATTAACATCTCCAACATATCTTTGTCCCTAATTAACACTCCATTATTTATTCAATAATCTTTATTAAAAATTCTAAAATGTGAATATTTTAATAAAAATTTTTGTGTTTGTAGTGATATTTTATCTACATAACTTTCATCCGTAGACTTATAAAGGGCAGTTACTCTATTTCAGTATCAAATGAAGATAATACATTCAACAAAGATAGATTAAAAATGGGGATTACTGGTGAAATCATTATAAAGGTTGAAGAAATGATGGGGTTTGTATGTATTGCTTTCAAATTATATTGCATGTTCTCGAAGTATATATCTTGCATCAGGGATATATCTTTTACCAAAACGCTAACGCAAGATAAAAATGATCCAACTATAGATTTCCGTCATATGTAATCTTATTTATTACAAATTTTAAATAGTATAATATGGTTGTTGAGAAAAAGCTAATATATTGAATTCAGTATAGAGCTTTTGTGAGTAAAACCGCTTGTATCATCGCAGATCTGCACGGTTACGGTCCAACTATGAGGTATCTGAAACATATTTATTCCAAAAAATGCGATTATATAATCATAGCCGGTGATATAACTTCTGCAGACATTGGCAATTCTGCAGAGCCTGTATTTAATTTCCTAAATTCACTTAACATACCTGTTTTAGCAGTGCTAGGAAACAGTGACAGACTCGAATTTTTATACGAGTTCTCTACATTTAACCATGTGAAACTTATGCATTTTGAAATCGAATACATTGAGAATATTGCCATTATTGGAGTTTCTGGAGTGCAGCCTCAAGATCATGGAGCTTTTTACTATATATCTGAAGCACAGTTTTACCATGGCTTGAAAAAACTGTATGAACAGGCAGGCAGGCCGAAACATTTTGTGATTTTATCACACGCTCCGCCTTATGGGTTCGCAGATTTACTGAAAAATGGAGAGCATGCAGGTTCGAAAGGATTACACAAATTTGATGAGGAATTCAATCCGGATGTGCACATATGTGGTCATGTGCACGAGGCCGCTGGGATTTACAGGTATAAAAATACTACAATAATTAATCCAGGCATGCAAAAACCAAAATATCCAGTATTAACACTGCAGATACCAGAGATGATAATAGGGAATATTCAGCTATGACATAATTTTAAAAACCTTTATTTAGGTCTATGAAATATCCATATAATGCTCAAAAATTCTTAAAACTCCTATTCATATACCACAAAAAGTTCAGATTCAGGGCGCATTTAGCATAGACCGCTATAAAAAGATATCTCTAACCAGTTTTAAGCAGAATCAGGAAAATTGCATTAACGAATGCGTATGAAAAAACATCATCATATGACGAACTCTAGAATAAGTTAATAATGCAATAAAATATAAAAAGAGGCAATGAATTAAAACTCATGTGAACTTTTATGGATTTAAAAGAAACAACATTGAAAGTTGAAAATGTTTCAATAGATTTTCTGTATGAAAGAATCATGGAATATCTCACTGCAAATGGGTATGCAACAAAAAACAAGGATATACATGAAGATTATTTTGAAATCTCTTTGGATATTCCCATAGAAATCAAACAATATGAAGGTATTGCTGAATCTGCTGATATAATATGCGTTAAATCAAACAATGAATTAACATTGAATTTGAAGATAGGTTCTGAAAAAACTGATATGGATAATAACATGAATGAACTGGATATTATCCACGAAAAATGGAGGGCATGGAGATTGGAATCCCACTTAAAGGAAGCAATAATCGGTATTGTAAAAAATGCAGAAGGTATACATTCAAACCTGAAAAATTTGAGTGAACACCAAAGTGATCCAAATGAAATGACGGTATGCCCCTACTGTGGTTATAGCATACACAAAGAATCCCAGGTATGCCCAAATTGCGGACATTCCTTCTTCAAAGATGGTAAATGGAAATGGGTTCCTTAAATCCAAAAATAAGTGGGCTGGAGCGGATTTGAACCGCTGACCTCCGCGTTGTAAGCGCGGTGTCATAACCCCTAGACCACCAGCCCTAAAAAGGAGTATAAGGTTATTCTTTAAGATCTTTCCATGTGAGCTCTACGTTCCTGGCAGCTTCAACCTCATTTACTCTCCCTACAGAAGTGCTTGTTGGAGCGTTTTTTATAACATCATCAGGTTCATCTTTGATTTTGATCATTGCGTCTATGAAATAATCTAGCTTTTCTTTGCTTTCACTATCCGTAGGCTCAATCATAAAAGCTTCCTCCACCAGGTGAGGGAAATATATTGTGGGGGAATGTACGCCGTAATCTAAAAGCCTCTTAGATACATCAAGCGCCTTAATCCCCCTCTCATTTTTCATTTTAGACAAGGAAAGCACGAATTCATGCATCCTTTTTGGATAATAGGGCATATCAAAAACAGGGGAAAGCTTTTGAGCCATGTAATTGGAGTTGGCAACGGATTTGAGTGCATTGTTAACAAGCCCTTCCTTGCCATTCCTCAGTATATACATATAGGCCATTACAAGAACAAAGGTGTTCCCAAAAAAGGGAGAAACCTTCCCAATGCTCAAAGGTTTATTGTATTCCAGCAAATACTTCCCATTCATGTAAACTATCCTTGGGACTGGCAAAAAGGGCTCTAATTTTTTAATCACACCTACAGGTCCTGCACCTGGACCCCCACCACCATGTGGAGTTCCAAAGCTTTTGTGAAGATTGAAGTGCACAATATCAAATCCCATCCTTCCGGGGGTTGCAATACCAATCAATGGATTTAGGTTAGCACCATCGTAGTATAGCAAAGCACCTTTTTCATGCATGATATTGGCAATAGTCAAAACATTTTTGTCAAATATTCCCAATGTATTAGGATTGGTAAGCATAAGAACCGCTGTTTTCTCACTTACCATATTTTTCAAAGCATCCAAATCCACCATTCCATTCATATTGGAGGGTACTTCCTTAACATCATAACCAACCATTGAAGCACTTGCAGGATTGGTTCCATGAGCACTATCTGGAACTATAACTTCTGTTCTGCTTTCACCTATATACTCAAAGTATGCCCTCGCTATGGATAACCCTGTGAACTCCCCCATAGCACCGGCAGGTGGCTGAAGGGTTACAGAATCCATTCCACTGATCTTTGATAAATATTGTTCAAGTTCATAAAACACCTGTAAAATTCCCTGAGAAGTTTCTTCTGGTTGTGAAGGATGTATAGAATTAAGCTGAGGCATGGAAAGAATAGGCATTGCAATTTTTGGGTTGTATTTCATCGTGCATGAACCCAAAGGATAAAAACCGCTCTCGATCCCAAAATTCATTTCAGAAAGACGTGTGTAATGTCTCATCACCTCAAGTTCTGACAAAACAGGTAAATTGAGTTCCTGTCCCCTTTTCAGTTTCTCAGGTACAATGGAAGGTACTGATATCCCTTCCCTTTCCCTGGATTGCTGCTTTTTATACAGCAACGGTTCATCGTATATAGCCTGGCGATACATTAATATCCCTCATTGCATTTAAATATTTTTCAATATCCTTTTCACTGTTCATTTCAGTAGATGCAACCATCAAGCAATTTTCTGCCCCACATTCTTCTTTGCTCAATTTTACTCCACCGATAACTTTCTTTTGAAGCAACCGATTCAAGACAATGTTGCTATCGTAT
This sequence comes from Thermoplasmata archaeon, assembly GCA_049966015.1. Lineage (GTDB taxonomy): Archaea > Thermoplasmatota > Thermoplasmata > Lutacidiplasmatales > JAMCUS01 > JBMFVL01. Next base: position 4,001 of record JBMFVL010000047.1, read on the forward strand.
GGAGTTCTGTAAACAAACTCGTTGAAAAACGGTCCATTGAAACGCATATCTACATAAGGCAGAGAAGACAACCCCTCTTTTAGCTTATGCGCATTTTCCATGGATTTGACAGCAACCTTCTCAAGGCCATCCGGTCCGTTAAGAGCAACATAAACAGTAAAAGCAACAGCCATCAAAGCGTTATTGGTGCATATGTTGGAAGTTGCATCAGCCCTTTTTATATGCTGCTCCCTTGTCTGCAGCGTCATACAATAAGCCTCTCTGCCATTTGAATCATGAGTATATCCAATTATTCTACCTGGCATCTTTCTAACGTATTTCTTTTTAGTTGCAAAAAGCCCTACCAAAGGACCGCCGAAATTCATATTGAGTCCAAGGGATTGCCCTTCACCAACGTATATGTCAGCATCCAGCTCCCCTGGTGACTTGAAGATAGAAAGAGACAAAGGATCGGCATACATGATAAAGATCTTGTTTCCAATAATGGATCTTATATCAGGCAAAGCCTCTTCCAAAATCCCAAACCTGTTAGGAGACTCTACAACGATAGAAAGGGTTCTGTCATTGATCAACGCCTTAACCTTTTCAATGTCAAGTTCTCCTGTTAAATTATCGTAAGGCATCTCTATAAGCTTTAAGTTGAGACCTTTAACATAATTCTTTATTACGCTTTTTTTTGATGGGTGCATACTGGCAGGAATCAACACTTCCTCCCCATCAGAAATCCTTTTAGACATCCTTACAGCTTCTCCGAGAGCTGAAAATCCATCGTACATAGAGGAATTCGCAACTTCCATACCGGAAAGCTCTGCAACAATGCTTTGGTATTCAAAAAGGGTTTTAAGCATCCCCTGGCTGATCTCAGGTTGATATGGTGTATACGCAGTCATGAATTCAGATCTGAAAATGATTTCCCTTACAGCTGGAGGTACGTAATGGTTGTATATTCCATCACCCAAGAAAAAAGAGAAATCCATTGCAGAATAGTTTTTCTGCATAATGTTATATAATTTCCTCACTAAAACATGTTCATCTATACCTGAGGGAAGATCCACGTCTTCAAAGCACTCGGAAGGAATATCTGAATATATCGATTCCAAATCTATATTCCTTTCCTGTGCAAATTTTATGATCTCCTCACTAATGTGGAAAGGCATCATAAAAATCGCATTACTTTGGTATTTCGACTACAACAACATCTTTAACAGCTCTAAATGAGGTAAATGGCAATACAATCCTACCTTGGCTGTCAGTCTGCATTGCGGCTGTATCAATTCCATCTGCTGGCTGGACCAGTATGTGCAATATATTTCCAGTTACTGTATCCATTACGAAATTGTCAATAATGCCCAACTCATCCCCTCCATTGGTCAATATAGCCTTCCCTTTCAACTCTGTGACAAACATTTTCTTTTTTCCTTTGACGTCTGCATTAAAAACATTCATGATTCTCACCTAACGGTCTTAAATATTATTTTTACATATTTAATTATTTGCCTGTATTCTTTAGTTCAAGGAATTGGAATACCACCCAAATTTACAATGAGTTAATGGATAATATTATACAATACCTATTAAATCCATTACTCATTTTTTGAGAGATATGCTATTCCTTTGCTAAAATGAGAACCTTAAAGGCTTGTTTAATTGTCAAATATTGATATAATGATGTGATAATTTATAAATATTGATTTAACGTTATGTTCAATGGTGAAGAAATATGGTAGCACAAAAGGCTAACAAGTTACTATCAATGTCTATGCATGTTAAAAAATATCTTATCGTTTATACTCTTTTATCCATCCTGATAGCAATACCCTTTGGATATTATACAAAAAATTTTACTGCACATAACAAAGAGCTATTATCTGACCTTGTAATCTTATTTGCAATAGCAACGATCTATCCTTCTATGGTCCAGTTAAGAACGGAAGGAGAAGACATAAAAAAAGCATTCAAATCATGGAAAATTATAGGGATTTCATTGCTTTACGTGTTTGTACTTTCACCCCTCCTAGCTTATATTTTTGCTCCCTCCCTTGGTGCTGCTGGAGTGGGATTTTTTGTTGGTAATATAGTGCCAGCATCGAGTTCATCCATAGGTTATGTTCTAATAGTAGATGGTAGCATAGAAATAGCGACTGCACTTTCTGTACTAAGTTTAATAATCGCAATTCCCGCTATACCTGTATTTCTAAGTCTCTACGGAAGCCATCATTCTACTGTTATCCCCCTAACTCCCATATTGTCTGCGTTGATATACATACTGGTGATTCCCTTTATAGCAGGACAGCTTACGCGTTATCCCTTGTACAGGAAAAAAGGAAAAACTTTTGTTAATGAAACAATGAAGCCTTATCTTTCCCTGGCTACAATGCTATCCATGTTTGCACTCATTTTTGTTTTAGTAGAAAAGGTATCCAATATAATCATATCCAAACCTGTAACAATTATTCTGATCATAGTATACGAAGCAGTTGTTATTCTTGTGGTTCTGGTAATAGCTATTATTGTCAGTAAAGCAATGCATTTCTCTTATAAAGACCATCAAGCCCTAACATTCACCTCCATTACCAAAAACCAAAGTGTAGCAGCTGCAATTGCGGTTATGGCACTAACTCCTATGGCTGCAATAGCACCTGCCGTAATACCAATGATTCAGCCAGTTATAGCAATCCTTTATATACAGATGGAAGGCAAGGTGAGAAAAATATTCAACAATTGAAATTTATAGAGGTGAAAGAAATGGGGATATCTATAAAAGTATGGCATGGTGTAAATGTAATGGAAACATGGAACCCTTCTATTGATTATTCAAAATGTACTAATTGCACAATGTGCCTTTTAGCATGTGGTAATAAAGTGTTTTCATGGTCAGACGACCAAAATAAGGTTGTAGTTCAAGCTCCTAATAACTGCGTGGTAGGATGCACATCATGCTCAAAAATATGCCCTAGTGATGCTATATCATTTCCAGAAGAACCTAAAAAGTTCATCAGAAAATTAATAGTAAAATACAAGATTCCTACAAAAATAAAAAATGAACTTATGGAAAGAATTAAAAAATATCCAGACAGAAATTTAAAAATTGAAACGGCCAAACCATTCGAGAATCCAAAGGTTGAATTCTCCAACTGGCATGGAATGGAAAGAAAAAATATAATTTGGTATCCGGTGATTGATAGTAATAAATGTGTCGGATGTGGATTATGCGTAGTTACCTGTTCTGAAAAAAGAAATGTTTTTGGTTATGATGTTTCAAATAAAAAAGCCTTTGTACTGTACCCTTACAACTGCATGGTAGGGTGCAACAATTGCAGTGTTTCTTGTATGTGGAATGCAATATCTTTCCAGGAATTCAATATAGTTAAAGAAGCTTCCAAAAAAGTACTCAAGGAAAATTCAGAAATATTAAAGAAAGAGTTAGAAGAAAAAGTAAAGCAACAGAAACTTTTAACTCCCTAGGGGATGTGATCTCTTGAAAAACCCCTAAACATCTTGGTATTATTGCTTTGTTACAATTAAATAGGAAAAAATCCTATGTAAATAACAATTAAAAAAAATCTCTTTAAATAAGCTAAAAAGGGTTGAAAACATGAATAATAGCTGTCCAGTAAAAACTCTGCGTGAAGAAAACATAGATGAATATAAACAATTGGAGGAATTGATAAGTGCCATATCAAATAAAACAAGGTTGGCGATATTGTCATTATTATTGCAATACAAGGAAGTATGTACGTGTGAACTGGAAGCTTCATTAAAAATGCAACAGCCTACGCTAACCAACCATATATTAAGGATGTACCATGCAGGAATTCTCACAAAAAGAGAATCATGGAAGTACACTTATTATTCACTGGTGGAAAAATACAGGCCACTGGTAAAGGCCATAATAGACCTAAAATAAGTGAATCTTTATGCAGTCTATATATATTCTATAAACCATAAAGTAAATGAGGTATTAAACATGGTTAATATAGAAGAAAAAGCGCCTGATTTTGAGCTGCCATCATCTGATTTGAAAATGAAAAAACTCAGTGAATACAGAGGAAACAATGTTGTACTTGCATTCTTTCCTGGAGCCTTTACATCAGTATGCACAAAGGAAATGTGTTCGTTCCGCGATTCAATGGAAAAGTTTAACAATTTAAATGCAAAAGTTATAGGAATCAGCGTGGATACTCCCTTCTCTTTAGATGCTTTCAAAAAACAATATAAATTGAATTTCGAACTGTTAAGTGACCCTTCTAAAAAGGTAATTGAACAGTTTGCAGGGTTGCACAAAAATTTCCTGAACATTCCTAATTACCATGTATCCAAAAGGGCAGTTTTCGTTGTGGATAAGCACGGAATGATCAAACATGCATGGGTATCTGAAGATCCAGGTAAAGAACCTGATTACGCACAGATACAGAATGTATTAAACAAACTGGATTGAATCCTTTCACCTTTTTTGTTGTTTTTTCATTTTTTCCAGTCCATCTTCAATACGTGTAGGCATAAAGCCCAAACTTTCAATCTTTTTGGTGGATAGAGAAGAATCTCTCGGTCTTTTGGCAGGTGTTTCAAATTCTTCAATAGAAATTGGATTTAAAAATTTCTTATCAAGTGAAAAAACATTGCATATATACAATCCAAATGAGTATCTATCACTTTTTTGCGGATCTACCAAATGAAAAATTCCGTGCTGGTTATTTTTTAAAAGGAACTCTATTGCAGCAGGCACATCGTCTATAAATGTAGGTGTTCCGTATTGATCAAAGTAAACATCGATTAACTCTTTTTTAGAAATTTTGTTGATAATCCTATTTACAAATGTCTCTTTATCGTTGTCATCATTATATCCATATAAAATTGCAACTCTCAGAATGATATAATTCTCCAAATTTTCAGTAATATATTTTTCAGCCATGAGTTTGGTATTTCCATATACATTTACCGGTGAGCATTCGTCCTCCTCTGAATAATTACCTTTAATTCCATTAAAAACATAATCTGTAGAAATCTGCACAAAGGGCAAAGAATTTTTCCTGCAGTATTCCCCTAAATTTTTTGCTCCAATGTAATTGACCGATTGAGCTTCATCTGGGTGAAGTTCACAATAATCTACATTGGTCAAAGCAGCACTATTAACGACCAAATCCGGTTTGTAATCATTCAAAGCTTTCTCTACAGAGTCATAAGAAGTAATATCCAGAATATTGTCAGAACCCTTAGAAAAAGACCTGCAATCATGCCCATTTTCAGACAATACTGAAATGATTTTTTTACCCAAGAAACCATTTCCCCCTACCACTGCTATTTTCATACCCCCACCTTAAATACACACGCCCGTGCCGGGATTTGAACCCGGGTCTAAAGCTCCGCAGGCTTCTAGGATGATCCATTGTAGTAACACAAACCTGTGCTATATCTACCCCACACGGGCAACCATAGTTATGTAGATGGATTTTTATTATTAATATTTCACCATAATGTATTATCAAAAATAAAGAATGTTTTTTAATAAAATAAAAAACTAAAATAACCAATTGTTTTAAATATCTGAAAAATAATATAATATTTCCAAGGGATAAGAAATGGTCAAAGACCCTGTATGTAAAATGGAAATAAACGAAAAAAAAGCGACTTTCTTTAGTGAGTACAATGGCAAAAAATATTTTTTCTGTTCAGATGGGTGCAAGAAATCGTTTGATAAAAATCCATCAAAATACGCCAAATGAACTCATTAATGTTCATAACATTTATTAATTAATTTTTAATTTATTTATTGCCACGATGATGAAAAACATCTAATATGAAATAATGATTTATGATGGGCGATCTGAGTGGTAAAATGGAAATAGAATGGAACTATTATTCTGATTCGAATTCAAACCATGATAACCAGGATTCGGTATTGATCAACAAAGAAAAAAAGGTTTGCGCTATTGCTGATGGTGTAACAAGCGGTGTTAAGGGTAAAGAAGCTAGCCTGATAGCAGTACATTCTATTGATCTTTACACAGGGCCAGAAAAACTAGACCAATTATTTGAGTATGCACATGAAAAAGTTTCAACGCTCGCTTCCTATCCATATTATTCAGCAACAACACTGGTTATAGCTGCAATTAAAAAACAAAAACTTTACATTGCATCTGTAGGGGATAGTTCCGCGTTTTTAAAAAGGAACGGCAAAATACAGTTGCTTACCCAATCTGACAGGCTAGGCGTTGCATCTTTGTCTTCCGCCATTGGCACTAACATCAAAGAAATACATAGAAATGAAGTCAACTACCCCTCCCTGACGGAAGGGGCTTGTTGCTGGTCTCCCCTCCACCGAGTGGAGTTTCATTGAACCGC
>JBMFVL010000048.1:0-10297 GCA_049966015.1 Thermoplasmata archaeon
TGCGGTTCGATGAAACTCCACTCGGTGGAGGGGAGACCAGCAACAAGCCCCTTCCGTCAGGGAGGGGTAGTTGACTTAAAGAATATGAAATATTTTTTTGTAAAGTATGATCAATATTAATATGTTTAACTAAAAATCATAACATACATATATAGAATAATAAATGTTATATGTTATGGCGAACAATTTAGATAATAACACAAATAAAAGCAACAAAAAAAAGTGGGAAGAAGAGGTCAGCAAAACTCAATACAAAAAAGTGGCTAGGAATCTTTCTAATATCGAAATAGGGTTACTATATACACCTGAACATTTTGATAGTTCTAAATATGACGAAAAATTAGGGTATCCAGGGCAATATCCATTTACCAGAGGTATACATCCTACTATGTATAGGGGCAGGGTATGGACGCTAAGGCAGTTTTCTGGTTTTGCAACAGCAGAAGAATCAAACCAGCGATTAAAGTACCTCCTATCAGAAGGTGAAACAGGATTAAGCATTGCATTTGATACGCCTACCTTATATGGTATAGATGCAGACAATGAAGAATCCTATGGTGAAATAGGGAAATGTGGTGTATCTATATCTTCTATAGAAGATATGCACACTCTCTTCGATGGCATCCCATTAGGAGAAGTAAGCACAAGCATGACAATAAACAGCCCAGCCGCTATTATATGGGCCATGTACATAGCAACAGCAGAACATCAGGGATTCATGCCCAATCAGCTTAGAGGAACAATACAAAATGATATCCTCAAGGAATACATTGCACAAAAAGAATTTATTTTTCCACCAGGGCCATCTTTAAAACTGGTTATTGATACTTTTGAATATTCTGTAAAAAATACACCTTTATGGAATCCTATATCCATCAGTGGATACCATATAAGAGAAGCAGGGTCTACTGCAGTTCAGGAACTTGCTTTTACACTGTATGATGGAATTACATACGTAGAGGAATCCATCAAAAGAGGAATTGATATAGATATGCTCGCTCCAAGGTTATCCTTTTTCTTCAATGCACATAATGATTTTTTTGAAGAAATCTCTAAATATAGAGCGGCAAGGAGAATATGGGCTAGGGTAATGAAAGATAGGTTCAAAGCCAAAAACCAACGTTCCTTATGGTTAAGGTTTCATACACAAACAGCAGGATGCAGTGCAACTGCAACCCAACCAGAAATCAACATAATAAGGACTACCATACAGGCCCTAGCAGCTGTTCTAGGAGGTACTCAATCTCTACATACTAACTCATATGATGAAGCATTAGCATTGCCTTCTGAAAAAGCTGTTAAAATAGCAGTCAGAACCCAGCAAATAATAGAACATGAATCTGGTGTGACCAACACCATAGATCCTCTAGGTGGATCTTATTATGTTGAATGGTTAACCGATAAAATAGAAGAAGAAGCAATGAAATACATTGACAAACTAGATGAACTTGGTGGAATGGTTAAGGCTATAGAAAGGGGATATGTACAACGGGAAATAAGTGAAGCATCTTACAGGTACCAGAGAGAAATAGAAGAAAATGAAAGAATTGTAGTAGGTGTTAATAAATTCGTAGAAAAAGCAATAGATGCACCTATTCTAGTAATAGATGAAGAAAAGCAGAAAAAAGCTGTTAATAAACTAAAATCTTTCAAAGAAAAAAGAAACCAGAAAGAAGTAGAAGAATACATAAACAAAATAGTTAAAAGTGCAGAAAAGGGAGACAATATGATGTATGTATTTCTGGAGGCTGTTAAGCATAATGTAACCTTAGGTGAAATTATCAATGCATTAACCCAGGTTTATGGAAGATATAGAGAACAGACAGGAATATAAAAATGAAAGAAGCTTTATTGTACAAACAGGAAGGTAATGCCATCAAATGCACTGCGTGTGCAAGGTACTGTTATCTGAAAGATGGTTCAACAGGGTTCTGTGGAATAAGAAAAAATATAAAGGGTAAATTGTATCTACTTTCATATGGCATTGCCTCGGCATATCATATTGACCCTATTGAAAAAAAACCATTACTACATTTCAATCCAGGTTCAAGAGTTTTCTCTATAAGCACAACCGGTTGCAACTGGATGTGTCAATATTGCCAGAACTATGATATAAGCCAAAGAAGGAATGTAGAAGGATATCCATTATCCCCTGAAGAAGTAGTGGAAATGGCAATAGAAGGGCAGTGCCAGGGAATCTCTTATACATACAATGAACCTACAATATTTGCAGAATATGCCCATGATATTGCGGTTTTAGCAAAAGAAAAAGGATTGTTCAACACTTTCGTATCCAACGGGTATGCAAGTATAGAATCTGCTAAGTACATCTCATCTTTTATTGATGCAATAACTGTAGACTTCAAAGGAAATGGGTCTACCCCTTTCCTTAGGAAATATGTAGGCATTAAAGATGCTGTCCCAATATTCAATGCCCTTAATGAATACAAAAAAAAAGTGCATATTGAAATAACTGATCTTTTAGTTCCAAAAGTAGGGGATAATTTGGAGGAGGGAAGAAAACTAGTAAAATGGATTATAGAAAACCTAGGTAAAGAAACCCCTATACATTTTCTTGCCTTTCATCCGGATTATAAAATGATGGATTTTCCGAATACACCTTTAAGTATTCTTAAAAAACATTACGAAATGGCTAAGGAAGAAGGTGCACTGTATGTTTATATAGGTAATGTATGGGGGCATGATGGAGAAAATACATATTGTCCATCATGTAAAAAATTGGTTATAGAAAGAAATGGCTTTTTTATTACAAAATGGAATCTAAAAAACAACAAATGTATTTATTGTGGAGAAAAAATACCAATCGTAGGTAAATATTACCATCATGAAGATGAAATATAAGCGTTTGAAAAAGTTCCTCCAATAAACCATAAAGATATCAAAATGGCTTCAATGATTTCAGGTATAGCCAAACCAATTTTTAGATCAAAATAATGAAAGTATATCCCTACAATTATATCAAATACTGAACTTATTCCTATAAAAAATCCCCAGTATTTGTAAATATCTTTTGTTTTGAAACTATATATCAAAATCCCTACCGGTGTAAATAAAAAATAAATAAGTGCAAAAGCTAAATGTAGGTATGCGTAATGTTCATTGAAAATACCTACCAAAGCTAATGCAATAGCTCCTATCATCACCAAATATATAGGTTTAAACTTTACCTTTTTAACAATTGCCAACACAAATAGCATTGACAATAAACCTCCTAGTATAAGACCACCATTGAAGAGATATCCATATGGCATCACACCCAAATCACTTAACGAATTACCTCTCCATGAAAACCAAGGAGAAAGGTAAACATCTACAATAATAAACAACAACGTAATAACTGGTCCTATAACACCCATATAAATAAATTTACCCCAGATATAATCTTTAAAATCCTGATGTTCTCTTGATTTTGTATGCATATCTCTAACTAAACCAAGAAACAAATATATATTTAATTGTAACAATTTGCAGAAGGTCCTAATTTAGAGAGTTGTATGGTAATACTTCCTGTATAAATGTACCCCTAATCTTACGCTATAATTTCAAAATTTTTTTCATAGTAGTAGCAAAAAACCATTCAACAGAGAAAATTGCGCAGTATTCAACAAATATAAAAGTTTACCTTGTAATTTTTGTAAATTAACAACATTCAAGATTATCAAGTTAAAGCTAGCTTACAGCATGTACATTTTAGAAACAGCTAAATAATTCATGAAAGATATCCTTATCAGATACCGATAATCCTAAACTAGGGGGTTAAAAACAATATATATACTGCAACAAGAGTTTACACAATTCTATATTTTTGTTTAATATTTTCCAATTCCAAGATGATATGTGAAAAATATTAATATGGACAATTCTAAAGTACGTTTCAGATTAATTTGTTCAAAGTTGACATGTTAAAATTAACATATTAAAAAATATATATGTTTCTAAATAGTACATTTATACATGACAAAAGTGAAAAAATTTAACATACTTTTAGTATTAGTTGTAATATTGTTCATCGCAATGCCAACAGTTGTTTCTCAATCCAAAAATGTTAGCGCAGATACATATAAAAATTCAAGAAACTCTGTTGTATCCAGTCCAATGCCCGAATCTAACTATTCTTATTTTAATAGTTTAAAAGTTTACAGTACATTAAGCCTGTCCAACAACACTTTATACAAAGGTATTTATGATGGTGCTGGAGGATATGAACCAACTTATTCTGCTTATAATCAATTAAACAAATACCTTTATTTGATTTCATCTAACAATGGATACGTTACTGTATACAATACTTCATCGAAAACAACCATAAAAATGTTAAATATAATGTACAGAAATTATTCAAATACATATTCTGATAACATTGTGTTTGATCCCTTCAATGATATGATTTATGTAACTGCAAGCAGCTATAATACCTATGGTACATCGTATATAGCAGAAATAAATGCTTCCAATAATACCATAAATGGATTCTATCCCTTGCCTGATTCATTTCCCTATTATACTGTAGTTGCAAACAATAAAACACTCTACATTGCTAATACTACTCAAAATGGAGGTATAATCGTTTTCAACACATCTTCCAATAAAATATCAAAAACAATTCCCTTTGCCTATCCAGAATATATTTCATACAACCCCAAGGATGACATATTATATGTATCTGGTGAAAACGGAAACAATAATCTAACAGTAAGTGAAATCAATACATATAACAACACCATAGTAGGAAACATATCTCTAAAAGCCAACTACTATCCAACATCCATGGCTTATGACGAACAAAACAAAAATTTATACATTAGTGCGTATCCCTCCAATATCTCTTCAAATAGAAACGAAAAAATAGCAGACACACTCTACATAATAAATACTATTGATAACAATATATCAAATATATCTCTTCATCTGGGTACATCTATACAAAATATGGTATTTGATCAATACAACGGATTGGTTTATCTTTCTAACTACCAAACAAGTACAATATATACAATCAACGGAACAACGATTTCCAATATATCTCTCCCATCCAATTATTACCCATATGGTATTTCAATTGTAAACGGGCAATCCTTCATTGTAGATTATGGAATAAATGCTATAACTGCAATAAATGCAACTACAATACTCTATACTGTCAATTTAGCTTATGCACCCATATGTATGAATGAGGTAAACAACTATGTTTACGTACTCAATTCCTTCTCATCTAACATAAGCATAATAAACACAACTACAAACAGAGTAATTGGAGGAATAAGTCTCCCGTTTGATGCTATGCCAACAAATATGACATATGATCCAGCAAATAAAAATTTGTATGTAATCAGCGGATATAAAAATACGATGTATATAATAAACACATTAACAGGACATATCAACAATACCATTCCCCTACCATTAGAATCTAATCCTGTAAGTTTACTAATTACCAATACAACTTTATATATACTGGACGGTAACTATAACATAAGTATTTTTAATATTACAACCAATAAGATAGTCAATAATATCCCATTACCTATTGATTTTTATTCCTTTTTAAATTTTAGGGTCAACTCAAGTGTTGTTGGAATGACCTATGATCAATATAATTCTTTATTATATGTATTAGAAAATGGAGTAAACAGCAGTATCGTTATTGTAAATACCACAAACAATATGGTTACAAAAAATTTATATCTATATGGATATGATATGATTGATCCTAGTGCCATAACCTTTAATCCTCAAAATAAAGATTTGTATATATACGGAGAAATTTTATCCCCTTATACAATTGAGGGGAATGGTGTATTATCTATAGGTACCTACAATTACAATATTACAGATACATACGTAATGTCTACATACCAATATACCCCAGACAGTGTAAGCCAATTGGTGTATAATATTAACAACAAAGCAATGCTTTCAATCTATAATGAAACAAGCATTGACATTGTGAATATAAGCCAGAAAATGGAGCAAAATGAAATTCAAGTTGGTATAATGCCTGTTTATATTTTGTTGCTCAAAAATGAAGTGTATGTATCTAATATGATATCCAACACAATTACTATACTTGTTCCTGCAAAAACACCTGTATATAATGTATCTTTTATCAGTGTTGGGCTAAGCAGTAAATACCAAAATGATTGGTTCGTAGAAATACACAATAATTACAATACCATTACTTTAACAAAAAATAACTCTTTCTCCTTCCTTTCATTTAACAACACCTATTATTTTAGTGTTTATATAACCAGTGCTATTGTAGCAAACCCCTCCCCCAGCTATGGTATGATCAACGTATCAGGGCATAATACAATACAATACATATTTTTTAAACAGCAATATCAAGTTATATTTATTGAATCAGGAATATCCAATATATCCTTACAATATGGCTATAGTTGGAGTGTAAATATTTTTAATGTAAATACACAAATTTCAGTATATAATTCATCAACCACTCAATATGCAAATTTTTCATTGCCAAATGGAACCTACTCATATGTAGTAACTCCTCCTATTAATTACCGCACACCAAATATACAAGGTATGTTCAATGTAACAAATTCTTCAATTACTATACATATAAAGTTTTTACTCAATTTATATAAAATTTCTTTTGTAGAATCTGGTTTGCCTCAATATATGCCATGGAACATAAACATTACTGACTATAGTTCATACGGAATTTCATATATAAATGAGACCTCTTATAACAATACAGCAACGTTCTTATTGGTTAATGGAACCTATTCATATGAAATATCATCAATCAAAGGGATGGTTGCAACTCCTCCATATAGTGAATTTGGAGTTTACGGATTAAATATTTCAATAAACATTAATTTCCATTTATCTGCCAACTATTTCTTAATAAACTTCAGCGAAAGTGGGCTTAAAGCAACAATCTGGGGCATTAAGCTCAACAATACCGTTGTAACATCAACATACCCAAATATTTATTATATTGTAACCAATGGTCAATATGCTTATACAGTCAATCCATTAAAAGGGTATTCAATTAACCCCCAGAATGGAACAATAATAGTCAACGGAAAAAATGTAAGTATAAAAATATATTTTACTGCAATATCACCCACACATAATATATCCCATAATATCACATCTAGTTCCAATGTAAGTTATGTAAGTACGGCAGTTGTTGTATTGTCCATAATAGGAGTTATTGAAGTTGCTTTGATTATTTCTATTGGAGCACTGAGATATGAAGAAAATAAAAAACATATAAAGACAAAAAACAAAAATGAAACCAACAATAAAAGCAATACAAAAAAGGGTTCAAAAAATTGATGTTTGTTAAATAATAGACGTTAAATACCCTTTATATCTATATCAATATATGAAATCCAAAAATAATAGAGAAGACGAAAACGAAATAAGTTATATAGACCCATATGTAAAAGAGCTATACAATGACCCGCTGATAGACCACCTTGGAACCAAACAATTTAAGATAGAGGTGGATCTAGACTCCCTTGTTCCTATAATGGAGAAAATAAAAAATTTTATGAAATTCGGAGTATATACTTACAAAATTACATTGGTACCATCCAAAAAAACTAAAAATGCATGGATTTTAAGTGCTATTAGAATGGAATACAATGAATCAAAAAATAAGTGGGAAAAATCTTCTAAAATTTGAACTTTTAGATTGAGTTAACTTACCTCTAAAAGTGGTATTTACCATTAAAGAAATGGTAATGACCAAAATGTGTTTTAATACCTATATATCGATAAGATGTTTAGGTGAACTTTTAATGAGTAATAAAAATAGTAATGCAATAAAAATTATTGCAATAGGTTTTGCAGTAGTGTTGGCATTAACAGCGTTTGTAACGTTTAGCAGTTACCTATACAGCAACAATAAAACAATCCTTCTGAACATAGGTAACAACATCGCAGGGGTATATAATGGCAAAGCTACAATTATAGGAAATCTAAATCCCAACCAAAATTTGTATGTGTTGGTAACATTGAAATATAACAACGAAGCTCAATTAAACCAATTTCTGTCGTTAGTCCAGAACCCTCACTCCAGATATTATCATGATTATCTTACCGAGCAGCAATTTGTAAATGAATATTCTCCAAGCCAGGTGCAATACGATACCGTTGTCTCTTATTTCGCTTCCCAGGGTATCCATATAACTACATTCCCTGATAGAGTTACGATCCAGTTATATGGTAGTGTTGCACAATATGAAAGTGCTTTCCATACAACAATAAGCGTATTAAAATTAAACAAAGAAACTTTCTATGCACCTACATCCCAGGTATACCTTCCTAATTACATTGCACCGCTTGTAGTGGGCATTGCAGGATTGAATACCCAGTTTAGAGCTCATTTTGACCTTCACGTTGGATCTTTATTTACAGGAAGTGGAAGTTCTCAGGATTTATACGGTTCAGATCTTCAGGTTCCATACCAATTAAACAAATTATACAAGAAAGGCTACCCAACCACTGAAACAGTAGCAACTATTCTGTGGGGTGGTGTAGATTCATCAGGTAACCAGGTTGGTGCATTTGATCCTTCTGATATAAGTTCCTATTTCCAGCAGACATTGCCATCTGGTGAACCAACCCCTACTATTATGGGTTACCCAATAGACGGTGCTGCTGCACCTGGTTCAAGTTCATTAAATGACCAGACACAAGCTAATTCCGAAAGCAGTTTAGATCTTGAAATGGTAGGTAGTACAGCACCGGGTATAACTGCAGTTGAAGTTTATGGTCCTGGTAATACCTCTGGTGGTTCTATGGGTGAACTTGATGATGCCTTCGCATATATTCTAAGCCCCCCATCAAATGCTTCTGCATCTATACGCAATGCATTAAGCAAAGTGGTCGCAATTTCCAATTCATGGGGTGGAGGGGATGCAAATGATTCTACATGGCAATCCCTAGAGCAACAGGCGGCAGCAAGGGGAATAACCGTTTTGGTTTCATCCGGTGATGATGGAAATGCCAACGGCAATACCTCTCCAAGTTTCCCGGCAACAGTTGGCTTTAATACATATGGATCATTGGCTGTAGGAGGAACCCAGGCTATTTTGACAGGTTCTCCATCCAGCGATGGCACAGGTACCACTGGTTTCCAAACACAGGCTGTATGGTACAATTCACCTAGTGCAGGGGCCGGTTCCCAAGGTGGAGATAGTGTAATGTTTGCAGAGCCAAGCTGGCAAAAAGCAAGTGCTGATGCAAATTCCCAAATAACTGCTAATCCAACAAATGGTGTAGTTGGAAGGGGTACACCTGATATATCTGCAGTAGGAGCCAATATGGAAATGGAAGTTGGTGGTCAAATGCAGCCAATATGGGGTACAAGTGTAGCATCACCCTTAGCAGCTGGTGTAGTTGCAACAATGGACTATTATATGGGAAAGAACCTTGGGTTCATGGATCCATTAGTGTACCAGCTAGGTCAGGCTGAAGTGAACGGCACTTATAAAAATGCACCACCCTTTTACTTTGTTTCAAACGGATCCAATGGGGCATTCAGTGCAAGAAACGGCTACAGTTTAGCTGTAGGGTGGGGATCTATTAACGCATACAACTTTGTGCAGGCAGCTGAAGGTCTATCCTCTGCTCCACCTGCAAGTACCCCAACCAACTACACTATTACATTCCATGGAACTGGATTGCCATCCGGTACATCATACAGTGTTACATTAGGTGGAACAACAAAAACATCTTCCGGCGGACAGATTGTCTTCACAGAGCCCAATGGAACCTACCCATATACAGTAATTCCTCCATCAGGATATAATGCAACACCATCATCTGGAACAGCTAATGTGAATGGAATGGCCAATGATATAACGATTACATTTACAAAAACCTCATCTCCAACTCCACAGACATATGCAGTGACATTTATAGCAAGTGGATTGCCATCTAACCAGTCGTTTAGCGTGACTTTAAATGGAACAACGCAAGCTTCTGCACAGGGTCAAGTTTCCTTTATAGAGCCCAATGGAACATATCAATACACAGTAACTTCACCATCAGGATATAATGCAACACCTTCATCTGGAACAATAACTGTAAACGGGCAGGCAGTATCTACAACAATCAACTTTACCCAAAACTCAACACCAAGTCCAAGTCCTTCTCCAAGCCCAAGTCCTTCTCCAACTTCTCCAGGTGTATATTCCCAGGTAAACGCCACGAGTGCAAACATCCAATACTATGGATTACCAGGGAGTGAAGAGTTCAAGGTAAACACAACAGTGACAGTGAATTATGTTGTATT
>JBMFVL010000049.1:0-9726 GCA_049966015.1 Thermoplasmata archaeon
TGAAGGTAGGATTTAATCTCCCACCTAACCTCATCCGTAATAATTTTATTTAGGGAGAAATTAGAGAGGTTTGGAGGAAGAAATAAAACTCCGACTTTCACTGAGATTGCTTATACACTTGTACATGTTTGAATGTTAGAGTAAAATTTTATACTTTTTTTAATAGTAGGGATTGCACATTCATATTTTTATATAACCTCACCCTAGTATTTTAGCATAAAATTCAGTGCCTCCTTGGTTCAACGATTGTAATGTCTTAGCAAACGTTATATTCAAAAATACTTTTTAATACCTTATGAAAGTTGCAAGGGTAAATAATAAATATTATGCTGTTAATGGATCTACGTTAATTGATTTAAATAACTTTTCCTTGGAATATCTGCTGGAGGAGGATAAGGTAAAAGATTTGGAAATGAAGATAACTAACAAAGAAGGCATTCCAGTACCTTATGTTATAGATCCTCCTGTAACTCCGCCTAAAATTCTTGCTGCTGGTTTAAATTATGTAGACCATGCTAGAGAGACCAATCAAGAACCTCCAAAAGAACCAATTTTCTTTCAAAAAGCATCTACTGCGATTATTGGTCATGGGCAAAATATCATTTTACCAAGATCAGTTACTCAATTGGATTACGAAGCTGAACTTGCTGTGGTTATTGGTAAGAGAGGAAAGTATATAAGCAAATATCGGGCATATGAGTATGTTTTAGGGTACACGATTATGAACGATGTTAGTTCAAGGGACCATCAGTTTAAATACAACAAACAATGGTTCGTAGGTAAAAGCTTTGATACCTTTGCTCCGTTAGGGCCTTTCATTGTTGATAAATGGTCAATTGGAAACCCCCATGCATTGAATATAGAATGTAAAGTAAACGGTATCATTAGGCAAAATTCCAATACATCAAGGATGATTTTTGATATACCTACCCTTATAGAATTTATAAGCAATGTACTTACATTAGAACCATTTGATGTTATTTCTACAGGAACTCCTTCCGGCGTTGCGCTTTATAAAACACCTAGCCAATATTTAAAAGATAATGATGTTGTAGAGATTAATATAGAAAATATAGGGGTATTGAAAAACATTATAAAATCTGAAAATAGGTGATTTAGTGATTGCTTTGGGTATTGAAGGCACAGCACATACTGCATCTGTGGGCATAGTAACAGAATCTGGGAAGATACTTTCCAACGTAAGCTCGTCTATATCTACTGAATCTGAAGGGATACATCCACGGATTGCTGCTAATCATCATGCCGAGGAATTCCCCAACTTGATTAAGAAAGCATTGAAAGAAGCTAATATTCGATTAAAGGATGTTGATATTATTGGATACTCAAAAGGGCCTGGTTTAGGGCCTTGCTTAAGAACTACTGTAACGGCTGCGCGGGCCTTGGCTATACACACAGGTAAGCCCATTATAGGAGTGAATCACTGTATTGCCCATATAGAAATTGGAAGATTATTATGCGGTGTAAATGACCCACTTATTTTGTATGTTTCAGGTGGCAATACCCAGATTATTTATTATTCAGTAAACAGATACCGTATAGTAGGTGAAACAATAGACATAGGAATAGGAAATTTTTTTGATAAATTAGGAAGGGAAATGAATATGAAATTTCCATCTGGACCTAAGATAGAGGAACTCGCTAAAAAAGGCAATAAATTGCTTGACCTTCCCTATACCGTAAAAGGTATGGATGTAGCATTTTCCGGATTATTAACTTCTTTAAAATCATACATTGATAAAGGAGAGACATATGAAAATATATGTTACTCTGCCCAGGAATATGCCTTTTCAATGCTTACTGAAGTTACCGAACGAACCGTTAGTTATTTAGATAACAGGGATGTACTTATTGTTGGGGGTGTAGCAAGAAACCAATTGTTATTTGAAAAAATAAGAAAAATGGTTTCAATACACAATGGAAAGGTTTATTCCCCACCTGGACAATATTGTTCGGATAACGGTGCAATGATCGCATGGGCAAGCATATTAAATTATAAAAATTCACCTATTTTTGATGATGTTGTCAGTGCTTCAATAGACCCCAGATATAGAACCGATCATGTAGTGGTAAATTGGAGGTAAAGACCGTGAAAATTATTTATAGCACGCAATTCCTTTTTTATGCGGTGGCTTCATGGATAAAAGAAAAAAGATGAAGAAAGAAGAGTTAGAGGAGGAAGAAGAGGAAGAGGAAGAAGAGGAAGATTAAATAAGATTGTTTTTATTCTTCTTTTTGTTCAACAACCTTTCCATTATTTGAATCACTATTTTTTTGTAGCTCCTCTGCAATCGTATATGAGATCTTATGGTCTATTTTATCTAAGTGCTTGTTAGTGCTTTTTGTAAGTATTTCTAGAGTATCTTTTATATTTTTTATTTCCTCATTTACATGTTCTGTTATTGACTCTGTTTTTCCTTCTAATTCACCGATTTTGATTTTAACAGAAGCCATGCTTTCTTCAACAATATTTTTGATCATTCCTTTAAACATTTCGTCATTTAGTAGGGAAGTATTAAACTCGTTGATTTTCTTCGCACTATCCATAGAAACGATTTTAATTTGTACAAGAACATCATTGGCGTCTTTAACAGATTCGCTAACTTTTTTGATTTCTTCCATTATAGGCATATTCTCAACAGAGGTTTTTACACCTTCTTTTACCATTTCATTTATTCCTACAATCTTTTTTTCTATTGCTTCATTTATTATGTTGGGGATTTTATCATCTATAGATTTAAGGTCGTTTTTAATCTCTTCTAGTATAGATTTATTTTCGTTGTTAACTTCAGATAATTTACTTTCTATCTGTTCCATTTTGCTGTTGAAATGTTTGTATAAATACTCATTGATCTCGTCGTTGTGTTCACCCTGTGCCATTAGCATTTTTTCAATAAAATATAATACAATATGTTCCTTGCCTTTTATTATGGATAAATCGCTTTTATCGATCGAATCCCTCAATTCTTTGTTTCCAATATACTGTGCTAAATCTTCTTTAAACTGTTTATCAATTATTGCTGCTCCAGGGCGCGCCATTGTTTCACCATACAATATAACGGAATGTGTTATATTTATTACTTACTTTTAACAAAGCTTAGATAAATTATCAAAAAGCATATAGGTTGTTACAGGCCCTACACCACCTGGTGTGGGAGTTACAAACGAGGAATAACCTATAAAATTGTTGTAATCAATATCCCCAACGAACTTTTTTTTATTATTTACTACAAGTTCACTTACACCTACATCAATTATAACGCCATTTTCTTTGATGTATTCTTTTGTGATATAATGTGGCTTTCCTATTGCAGTTATAACTACATCTGCTTTTTTGGTGTAATCTTTTAAATTCGGTGTTTTGGAATGGCACATAGTAACAGTACAATCAATACCTTTTTTAGTGAGCATTAGATAAAGAGGCAGCCCTACAATTTCAGTTCTATTTATTATTACTACATTTCTTCCATTTTTCAGCAGGTTATTTTCGAGGATTATATGATATACTGCTTTAGCAGTAGATGGTGCAACTACACTTGATGAAAACATCATGCCTTTCCTTATGTATGAAACTGCATCTATATCTTTTTGGGGATCAATGTTTTTTCTTAACCATTCATTATTAAGCTGGGGTGGCAACGGGAAATCAAC
Organism: Thermoplasmata archaeon; assembly: GCA_049966015.1. Classification (GTDB taxonomy): domain Archaea; phylum Thermoplasmatota; class Thermoplasmata; order Lutacidiplasmatales; family JAMCUS01; genus JBMFVL01. The sequence continues at coordinate 3,670 of JBMFVL010000049.1, forward strand.
CAATATTCCATTTATAAATTCGTCTTCATTTACTTTTCCGATTATAGTTTCAAACTCCTTTTGGTCAATATTTTCTTCTAAGAATATTTCTTTTAGTACGATTCCAAGTTCAAAGGCCATAGAACGTATTTTTTTGAGATAACTTATTGATGCCCTCTGTCCTTTGAATCCAACAAAACATAAGGTAGGATGTTTTACCAAAAAATCCTTCTTTAAATTTTCAATATGCGTTTTTACGTATTGTTCCCCATCAAATATGGTTGTTTTCATGATTATCCACTCGTGTGAATTTTAATAGGTGGCAAAAGCATAGTTGCCGTGTTGTAATTATTCTGTTCAGATACGCCATCAATAGAGGAATCCATAGGATACATGGATTTCAATTTTTTTAATATTTCATTATTTACATTTTTTTCATTTCTATTTTTATGATTTTCAATTTTTGCTAATTGATGTAAAATATAAGGCATAGTGTTATCTTTACATTTTGTAATATATTCATATGCCTTATCGTAATCCTGTAGGAACATATATATTTCTGATAGAAAATAATACGCTTCGTAAAACTTTTCATCAATACTTGCTGCTTTCTGTAAATATCCAATAGCATCCTCAGGGTTACTTAACATCGCTTGTGCATAAAAAAATTCAGGTATTGTATCATTACCTTCATATTTTTTAAGTATTTCACTAGCTTTGTTTGTTTCATTTAAAGATATAAAAAAGATTGCTTCAGATATTGCTGTTTTTCTCGTATCATTAATAGATAATGCTTTATTGTATAGATTTTCAATTTCATGGGGGTTCTTATTGTAAAAAAACCATAAATTTGCTACGCATCTGAGGACATTATCATCATTTACCTCTTCTGCACTGAAATCTTTAGTGACGCTGTATAAGAAAAGTGCGTCTTTATATGTTTTTGGTTCTGGAATGCGTGGAAGGGAGTCCTTAGCACCGGATATAAGCAATAGTAGGTAGTCACTGATACCATGGGAGCATGTATAACCGGTATTTTCTATTACTTTGTCTATATTTGCAAGGCATTCTATATTGCTATATTGATTAGGAAGATATAACATTGCGAATGGATCATTGTTCGCTGAATCAATACATTCATTACACAAATAGTAATTTTGTGTATCTTTACCGCAAACAATGCATTTTTGGTTAACCATAGGATCACATTCAATGCTTATTTAGTAAATGGGCACCTTGCTGGGATATTTTTGTAACAATTACATCCCCGTATGGCTCTAGTATATCAACCAATTTGGAGGTTTTGCCATATGCATAAATAGTATTGCCAATCATAGCTAATGAAGCCATACCACCGTGCTCCCATATTACGTCTATGGCTTCTTTCATTAATCGTGTAGGGAGTTTGGTGTTTAACGAAAATTCTTTTCCATATTTGAATATACCTTCCAGTGTAGTTTCCTTAGAAATGTTTTCCATTGCTATATGGCCATATTTATTAAACATTACACGTTTTGAATTACTATCTAAAATTTCTTTTGTTTTTACAGGTGGGCCTATAACGCATAAAACTATTTCTCCAGATTCTAAGACCTTATCATAGTGAATGTGTTGTGGTATGCCTGGATCATATCTAATATCAATGCCACCGATACACTCTGCAGCCACATCCCCTAACCCACCCCTCAATTCAATTTCAGCTGTATGGCTAGCATTAACGGCCTCTTTATAGGTCAACCCAAGACAAGAAGACAAAGCGATAGCAGAAGAAAGAGTACCTGCAGCACTCATTCCACATCCTTGGGATATAGGGAGTTCTGTTTTTATGTTTGCCTTAATTTTATATTTCATATCCTTTGCTAGAAGTTTAAGCGCACGTTCTGTAACTTCATTATTTTCATTTTTGCCGTTCACTTCTACACTAATGGATTGCCTTCTAGAGGGAGTTATTATAACCTCGGCATTCGCACCTTTTTTTGTACAAATTCCAACACCTTTGGACCCTTTGCGATCAATGTGTGGGCTGTTTGTATCAATCTCAAAAAAGGCGGATATATGTCCGGGAGAATATGCTTCTGCACTTGGCATTTAATTGTTCACCGATTTAGAATGAATATAAAAATATTTAATTATACCTTTTATTATTTCAATTATTTTCGGTATAGAAATTGTACATAACATTTCTGGTTAGCTAACTAAATAAATTAGAACGTAAAAATTCATTCATAATAATATCTGTTGTAGCTATTATGTGATGATAAGGGCATATTCATTTCACATTATTTTTAATGAAATCGTTTCTAATTTCATATATTGTTGAATTTCTGGGATTTTTGAATATACCTAGATTGGTAACCAAATAATCTATTTTTTTCAAACTTGCTTTTTCAAACAACGGAATTTTCAAGGTCTTTTCAAAAGAGGTATAACTGACCATATAATCCAAAGATGGTGGTTCTATGCCTGCTTTATATGATTCACATATTGCATATACTGGACGTTTAAGATTTGTAGCACATTCCACTAATGTTTGAGTTCCTATTTTGTTTACAATATAATCTTTATAAACACCGTCAGAACCTGTAACTACAGCCTCAGACTGTTGTATAAAAAAACATATAGACGAATCAGGTATGATATATACATTAGAATACTTTGAGTATTCATTAAACGCTTTATCACATTCATTCCCCGGTTTAGATTCCATTAAATAAACGGTATCAATGTCTGAATTTTTTATTAATGATAGCACAGCCGAACTAAAACTGATGGTAACAAAACTTTTTATCTTTAAGTTTTTCAAAAAGGTTTTTAATGATTTGTTAGCATTGCTTCTGTACTTTTTTAATCTATTTATTGTAACTTTCAATTCATAATCATTGTTAACTTTGCTAACCACTTCAGCAATATTGCTGAGTGTTGCCATTGGTCTTATAGATATTACCTTATCAAGTACTTTCTTTAAATCTTTATACTCAACTGATGAAAGCAATTCTAGAGTCTTATCCATATACCACGATGAACCATGGTTTAAATCACGTTCCATAACTTCTATTCTTTTTTCCATTATTTTTTTCATGTATTTACCAGGGATTGTGTTATTGTTAAATTTTCAAAATAGTTTATTTTAAAGACAGATAAAATGCATAATGGTCTTTTTCATATTTTTCTAAGGATACTTCCTCTTTTATTATGAAAGTTTTATCGAGAGATTCTTCTACTTTTTTTGCTATTTCACTTGGATTTTTGGATGAGTCTATGCTCATCAGCTTAGCCATAAAGATTGCTTCCCCCTTGTTGCCTAAATAGGTTTGGGAATTTTTTACTAATATATCTACCTGATTGGGTTGTGCTATATCCTGGTAAATAAGGTCAACTTTAGGTACCAAAGAGAAGTAATCTTCTGTTTTTTCGGCATCTGCTAGTATAGGGAGTATATTTTTTCTGGATTTTGCTAATCCAAGAAGTTTAAGGAAGGGCTCTTTGGAAAATTCTATTGCGTATATTTGACCTTGGGGGATTAAATCAGATATATGGCTTACGGTGGTGCCTGTACTTGCTCCTAGATACAAAACTATTTCATCTTTTTTCCATTGAAAATCTATGTTTTTTAGCATTAATAAAGAGGCTAGCTTGCTTCTGTAAGGATTCCAGAATCTATATTCGCCTTCCTTGAATTTTACTAACTTTTCTCCATAAACACTTTGTCCAGGTACAAGATTGAGAGTGTATAGGGATTCTTTATCCCTTATCAAAAATTTATTGTTCATTTAAATTACTTATCGTGTATTACTTACAAAAAATTTTCTATGGATATATCATTAATAACGTTGGTAATATTTATAATGGATAATTATTGCGATATATTTTAATAAAGAACAGGAATATTTGTTTAATAGTGTCGAAGATAGAGGATGAAATAAAAGCCATAGAAGAAGAAATCAAAAAAACAGCATATAATAAGAAAAGCGAGCATCACGTAGGCAGGTTAAAAGCGAAGCTAGCATACCTTAAATCAGAAGCTGAAAAGAGGAGGTCTTCTCATAAAGGGGCTGGAATTAAATACGCTGTGAAAAAAAGCGGGAATGCTACAGTATGCCTATTGGGTTTCCCTTCTGTTGGAAAAAGCACAATATTGAACAAACTCACCAATGCGAATAGTGAAGTCGGTGCATATGATTTTACTACTGTGTCCATAGTACCAGGGAATCTGTCCTATAAAGGAGCCAATATACAGATATTGGATATGCCCGGAATTATAGAAGGTGCATCGGTAGGAAAAGGAAGAGGAAAGGCAGTTATATCTGTTGCTAGGGTCAGCGATCTAATTATTCTTGTTTTAGATCCCGTAAAATACAAAGTATCTGCATTGATAAAAGAACTGGAATTTGCCAATATTATACCAAACGGTACCAAACCCAATGTAATTATAACGCATAAAGAGAAAGGGGGACTAAAGATTGTAAGTACTGTTAAATTGACTAAAATTGATACTAAAATGGTTGAAGAGGTTTTGCACGAATGGCAATTCTTCAATGGTGAAGTTGTAATAAGGGAGGATGTTACAATTGACCAGATTATAGATGTTATATCTGGAGCAAAGGTCTATACTCCAGCCATAGCTGTAGTAAATAAAAAGGATTTACTTTCTAGTGAACTTAAAGATACATTAGAAAAGGAACTTAAAGGGATAGACCATATATACATCTCTGCTGAAAATAATATAGGGATAGAAGAACTAAAGGAACTTATCTACAATAAACTAAATTTGATAGCGATTTATTTGAAACCACCAGGAAAAGAACCTGATTTGAAAGAACCGTTGATTATGAAAAGTGGGTCTACAATTAAAACGCTTTGCGAAGCACTTCACAAAGACATACTTGAAAACTTTAAATATGCTCAGGTCTGGGGTAAGGCTGTTAAGTTTCCAGGTCAAGTTGTTGGGCTGGATTATATCCTGAACAACAATGACATTGTAACAATACAGGTTAAGCATAGGGCAGATTAATAAATTTCATCAAAGGTATATTCCTTAAACTGCCTATATCCCAACACAACCATGAATTCAAAAGGGGTTAAGATAGGTATTGGATAACGTTCATAATCATCTATGGCAATCCTGCTACATGCCGTGGATACAATACCTTCTATTTTAGCACCTATGAAATCTTCTGGTTTTAGGTAATCGGTTACATAGATTTCTGCATTAACTCCTTTTTTTTCAGCCATTTTTTTTAATGCTATTGCATATTTTTCTCTATTCTGCCCCAGTTTTATAGATATTACAATAGCCCAATTTTTTACGAAATACCCCCTTTTTATAACATTTTCACGTTCTTTAATAAAATCTCTTTTGGATTTTGATATATCCGCTATTTCTCCAGTTGATGGGTTATATGCGATCACAAGCTTGCTAGTTATTACTGCCATTGGAATTGGGTGAAACATACCGTCTCCGATATATAGAACAATATCTTCGTTTTCGATATACTTCAATGGTGAAAAATTGCATCCAAGTACAATTGGTGAAGAATTAACTCTTTTATCTCCATTTGGGTAGGTAATAGATATTTTATGTTTTTTTAATTTTTCTCCCACATCGTAAGCTATTTTTTTGTATGTAATGGTATATACAATTACTATACTTTTTATATCAGCAATATTTAGAATTGATAAAAGATTGGGAAACCCATTGAGATTATCTATTTTCTTGTATAACTTTACAAAATACATTTTTTGAGGATACAAAACATTATCTATCCTTTCATGCCCCAACTGTATTATGGCATCAAATTCAGGCATATTTTTAACATCACACGCACCGTAACATTCCTCCAGTTGAAAATATAAATTGCCTTTTGTTATTTCAGTTAATGCATTTTTAATTTCATCTTTATAACCTTTTAGACCAGATGGTAACTGAACCAATATTTTTTTGTTTTCTAGTTTTGCATTTTCAAGTTCTGAATAATCCACTTCATAGTTTTCTAGTAATCCCATAAGTCAACTACCCCTCCCTGACGGAATGGGCTTGTTGCTGGTCTCCCCTCCACCGAGTGGAGTTTCATTGAACCG
>JBMFVL010000050.1:0-9708 GCA_049966015.1 Thermoplasmata archaeon
TGCAGAGTAGATTATTAATGTTACGCTTTCATCCCCTTGCCAAGTCAAGGGGTCTTCCAGCTCACGTTAGATAAATTGACTGGATTTACAACATATTTGGATAGCATACACTTACTTATTTATAGGGTTTAAAGTTTTTGCAATAACAAAGGTTAAATAATGTTATGTATATGTTAATGTAGATACAAAAAAGGGTATATGTATATACCCCGGAAAAATAAGGTGTAGAAATGAAAATAAGTGAATTAAAAACAGGAGCAAATAACGTAGAAGTAACAGGAACCGTTACAAAAAAAGATCAACCGAGAGATGTAGTTACAAAATTTGGGAAAAGGTTGCAGGTAGCTAACATTACCTTAAAAGATGATTCTGGAGAAATATCCATGTCTTTGTGGGGCAATGATATAGCGATTGTTAAGGTAGGAGATAAAGTTGAAGTATCCAATGCATACGTAAATGAATTCAAAGGATCTCCCCAACTTTCAACTGGTAAATTTGGGAAAATCAAAGTTGTTGGAAGTAGCGAAGAGTAAAGTACATTGTTTTTTGCTGTATAAATTACCTTTTAATTATTTTTTCTTGTTGTTTTTATGTTTTGTTCTGTGTTGAATATTTCGATGTTTACAATTTTTAAAATAGGATGTTTTATATTTTTAATTTAATGATATTTCATCAGTGCATTTAACCAGTTTAATAAAACTTAAAATTTTTTGTTGAATATTATGTGCCATGCGTTTATGGCATGAATCCTCCTCTTCCACCAAATCCTTGCAATATGTATGCCATTTCCAATGGGTCCTTTGTTGTTCCTGAAATATGCCCACAATTGGGGCAAACAAGAGAACCTTCAGGCATATTGCTTCCACAATAATAACATATTATTGCTGATTTTGAATCAGTAGCTACACTTTTATTTTTTAATGGGGAATAAAGCCCATTATGATCTCTAACGATCTGCCTTACACCACTCCATACAGTGGTCTCCACCTTCCAGGCTTTCCATCTTTCATAAATTGTTAACAATTTTTTATCTATATTGTTTTGTGCATTATTGCCATCTTTTATTGAGGTCTGCAAACATATACCGAGTTCTTTATCATCTTTTTTCCCTTTAATAAAGGCATACTCTATAGTTTCTGGATGATTTTTTACATCTAGAGGTACATCCAACTCTATTTCAAAAGTGTTATCCGTTACCTCTTTCTTTTTGATGGTATATCCCTTTGCGGTGAGAAATTCAGTTATTTTGCTTGTTAAATAATCAATTGGAACATTTACCACCTTAATAAAAACTTCTTTAGTGTTGCCCATATTATTCACACTCATTATTTTTTTCAATTAATTTAATAAATATTATATCCAATTTAATATTAATATTTTTTCAATTTTGAAATATAATGTTTGGCAAATCCTATATATATTTGTAAGTACATTAAAGTACGATTGTTATGAGAAAAATGACACAGAAAAATTTAAATGATGCTTTTAGTGGGGAAAGCCAGGCACACATGAAATATTTGATATATTCCGAGGTTGCTGAAAGGAATGGCTATAAAAATATATCTAGGCTTTTTAAAGCAATATCTTATGCAGAGCAAGTGCATGCAACCAACCACTTTAGAACGTTAGGGATGATTAAAGGTACGGAAGAGAATCTGGAAGACGCTATTGCAGGGGAATCGTATGAAGTAAACGAAATGTATCCGGTATTCAACGAAGTTGCAAAATTCCAATCTGAAAAAGGGGCTGAAACCTCAACAAAATACGCATTGGAAGCTGAAAAAATACATGAAAAATTATACAGGGATTCTCTTGAAAGTGTAAAAAATAAAAAGGATATTGAAATAGGGGATATCTTTATATGCCCTGTTTGTGGATACACTACTACAGGGAAAGTTCCTGAAAAATGCCCGGTGTGTGGCGCCCCGGGAAGTTCCTTCAAAAAATTTTAGTGTCTTTTTTGCTTTATTTATTTTTTTTATTACTTTTTTTCATTTCCTCGTCTTCTATAAACAATTCCCTGATCAATTGACTGAGTTTCCATTCTAACGTGGTAGGAGTAGTAACCGCAACTATCGTTTTGTTTGAAATTCCAATGAATTCCAACATCTTTATTATCTGTAGATATTCTTCCCTCTTAAAATTGTGCAATATTACCACTTTTTTATCATTATCCATGTTTACTTGATATGCAAAGCCATATATTTATTTTAATAGGATTTAATTTAACACCATACAAAATATATTATAAATACATTTCGCAATTAGATTTAATTAATAATTATAAATTGAACAATTCTATACGTAATATTTATAAATGATAAAAGTATATAGTATATAGAATGATGAGGTGGGTATATGTCAGAAGAAAAGAGTGGTTTTGAAAAGTTAGGGGGTTTCTTTCACACGCCAAGATATATGTTTTATTTTACTATTGTATGGGGATTGTTCTTTAGTGTTATAAGCCCGTTGTTCAGTCAGTTAGCACCGATTTATGGAAACGATTCTAATGATTTCCAAAGAATTATGTATTTGCATATGCTGACTGTAACTCTCGTGGTTGCTCTTACATACATTATAGTAGATATTTACAAAGATTATTATGATCTATCCACAACCTATGGTAGAATTGAATATAATGCCATCATGTATGGTGGCATTATTGCAATGTTGTTCAGCACATTTGCTTTGATAGATACTGTGCCTGACAGTATTGAAACATGGTTGATTATATTCGGATTTTTATTTTTAGATGAAATTGCATTATCTTTGCTGATAACCTTACCCCTCAACGCTTATAAAAGGCAGGGACTTGAAAATACAGATTTATCCTTTTGGTTGTTATGGGTTTCTTTGTTGTCTGCTTTAATTGCTGCTATAATGGGGCATATTACTGGGTTTGTAATATCTTTCGGTGGAAGCTTTATGACAGGGTATATCAATAGCCTAGGAGAAAGTGTTGCTACATTCGAAGCCAACAATATGGGTTCGCATTCTCATGAAATGATCGTTGCAATTATGGCTGGGATAGTTGCTCTTTTTGCTACGAAATATGGATACAACGCCATGAAAGGATTTAGAAAATTCATTGTTAAAGTTGGACTGGAAATAACGATTTTTGGTGTTATAGCTATGACAGCAATTTATGTACTTGGTGGCATTATGAATTATGCAATACCCACAATGTTTCCCTCCGGTCCAGCTTCACTTAATGGTTTAGCACAGGATGATATGTTGACTGGAATTGTGGGATTAGGTGCCTTTATAGTATTGATTGGCATGTTATGGGCACCTACGCCTTCCTTCAGAAAGTTTTCTAACGGTGTGAAGTACCTTATGTATGACCCCATCGGAATGGCAATAATGTTATCATGGGTTTTTGCATTGGTAACAATACCAGTAATAGGTTACTTTATCGAATTTCATGAAACCTATTTTGGAATATTGGGTACACTTGCAAACGCTCCAGGTGCAGTAAGTGATGCTAATTATATGAGATGGCATCAGATGTTTGGGTTTTTCCTTATGCCTGCTATGTCTACATTGCTCATAGGATTTGATTACTTTAACCTACTACCAGAAAATAGAAAATTAACTTCATACACTCTGATCTTTGGAGCATTGCTCATGTTTGTAGGCGCTGTAGGAACAACCTTTTTTGATACCACTCCATGGAACTTTTACTGGTACGTTGCAATAATTGGAATGATCTTTTTTGTAGTGGGTGTATTGGTTGCACTTTATACTGGATATATAACGATTAATAAGAATTCTTTTGATAAAGGGGCGGATATAAACCCGAGTGAACATAATACAAAAAAAAGTGGAGAGGTGTTATGGGTAGGTATATTTGTGGTTATTGTACTTATAGTTGTAGCTTTATTGACTATGGGATACGTTAATTCAGTGGCATCCCAATATTCCTTTTTGGATGGAGTACAATTGGCTGGGAATGGGGGTAGTAATCTATCAGTTAATATGAGCTTCCCATATACTTATCAGACAGGTTCTTTGATAACAGTTCCTTTAACCAGCAACGCCAACTTTACATTGAAAAACATAACAACCAACAATACCTCATTTAGTGTTGTATCCTACAGCCCTTCAGGGGGATCGCAAATTGTAGTAAATGAAACAATTAATGTTATAATACAAACACCTTCCTCCTATACAGATACTAGCCTATACCTTTTTGTTAATACTTTTTAAATTTTCTTATTTTTAAAGTCAGTTATTTGGTATTGTATTTCATTGTTATTTCCAATGAGTTTGATTGTGAGGGATATTTTCTACGTCCTATAGCCATAACCAATTATGCATTTATGGTTTATCTCTGTATTTATTACATATTAGATGCAAAATAATTATACACACATTTTCCACCTATATATGTTTTTAAAACCTTTATACTACGTATGTCTTTGTTTATACATTTTAAGGGGTCTTTATTTAATATTATGAAATCACCATGATAACCCACTTCCAGTTTACCTATGTGAGGATCTTTTAATGCAATGGAACCATACTCTGTGTAACATTTCAATGCTTCTTTCTTTGTTAAAGATTCCTTTTTTGTGTGTTTATATAATTCATAATTTTCTATCTTACCCCTGGTAATACTTGCATATATCCCTTCAATAGGGTTTAGATTTCCTATGGGTGCATCGCTTGAAAAGGCTAATGGAATAGAATTTTTTAATATCGTTTTGTAAATATACGCATTTTTTATTCTTTCAACACCTATCTTATCCACAAGCCAGTAATCAGACATTATAAAAAATGGCTGGGATACAATTATGCTATCAGTCTTTTTTATTTTTTTTATCTGTTCTCTTTTTATGAGAGAAGCATGTTCAATCCTGTGTAAACCGTTAAGAGATGAATAAGCAGATAAAACAACATCTAAAGCTTTATCCCCTATTGCATGGCATGCCATTTGTAAACCTTTGTTTCTGTTTGCAATATGTTGTATTTCATTATCGGTTATACTTAAAATCCCTTTTGTATTTTTATCTTTATATTCATTGTACAACAACGCTGTATTTGCACCTAAAGACCCATCTACAAATAATTTGATTCCATTTATTTTGATTTTCGATGAAGGCTTTCCAATCAATCTATCATCTGGATTTTGGTATACGTATATCCTTACATGAATCTTCTTTTTATTACTCAGGTTTGTCAATATTTTGTACATATCTTTTGAACAATTCATATAGCCTATAGATGTGATACCCAGTGAGACAATATAATTCATAATAGATATCACTTGTATATCGACTTTGTTTGATGTATTCAATTGCTTTATTTTGTTATAAGCATCAAAAAAACTTTTTTCTTTTACTATACCATCAGTATTTTTGTTTTCTGTATTTAGACTTAACAGCTGTTTTGCTTTAGTATTCATTACTCCAGCATGCATACATATTCTGCTTATAAAAATTGGTATTTGGCAGGATACTTTGTCTAAATCCTTACATGTAGGCCATTTTTTATTTCTGAATTTTTCTTGATCAAATCCATGCCCTATAATCCATCCATTTTTTTTACTTTTTTTGTATTTATTCAATATTTTCAGGATTTGTTTAACAGATTTAGCGTTACTTAAATCAATACTTTCAAAAAAATCTATTAGCCCATCTAGATGCATATGAGAATCTATAAACCCAGGTATAACGGTTTGTTTTTTTAGGTCAATTATTTCATAGTTGTTTGATTTTGCCATTTCAATAGCTTTTTTGTTATTACCGGCATACTTTACCATGCCATTTATCAGTACAATCGCATTGACTTTTTTTACAGGATCAAAAGAAACGTATATTTCCCCATTTATGAAACATAATGCTTTTTTATTTTTTTTATCCATGCTAGCACTTACGTTTTTATGTATATATTAAGATGACTTTGTAAACAAAAAATAATATTATTTGTTTTGGACAAAATAATTATTAAGAAAATTTGAAAAAATTTGAAAAAATTCCTCTGTATTATCTAAATAAACCGGGTGTCCACTATTTTTAACAATTTCCATTATAGAATGTTCAATGTATCTTTTGTAATTGTATGCTGGTTCTAACCCTACAGTTTTATCTTTCTCTCCATAAATTATTAAAGTTGGTATCTTTATTTTGTCTAGATGAGGCCTTAAGTTATCGTTCCATACCCCTCCAACTAATATTAATGCATTTACATTACTATCTTTTTGCAAGGCATAATTAACAACAAAAGGGACAGAAAAAGAGGCACCTACAAGTGCAATATTGGATATCTTGAGTTCATTGATAAATTTGCTAATAAATCTACCTGCATTATCTGCTTTCTCATCTATGGGGTAATACTCCTCATTACTTTCAGACAATCCCCATCCTGGGTAATCCACTGCAATAAAATTGAATTTCAATCTATCCAAAAATTCATCTGTTTTAATGGTCATCCACGTTTCAGCTTTAAATGATTTTCCATGCAAAAATATAACGGTTGGACGGCTTTCATCATCTTTTATGTTATAGAAGTAGTGTACTTTCTTTCCTATATTAAGAAACCTTTCTTTTGTCATAAATAGGTATCAACATAAAAATAAATAAAGATTATCATTGTCAGGTATAAAACATCCAATCGTTGAGGTTTAATGAAACTTCACCGACGGGTGGAACATTAGACCATCAGCAAGCTTATACAATCATGATTGAGTAGCTGACAAAAAATACTTCGGATATTGTTTATAATTAATAGAATTTTACGTAAATTATATATTCTAAGTATTATTTGAATAGTTAGGTGTTTGATATGACTTATCACGAAATTATTAAAAAAATAATTATGCTGGGAGATGGAGGAGTAGGCAAAACGAGCCTTGTAAGGAGGTATGTGGTCGATCAATTTGATGACCAATATATAGTTACCCTAGGTGCTAAACCAACAGCAAAAGATGTAAAATACATTACTAAAAAAGGCAATATTGTTAATATGCGTTTTATTATATGGGATATACTAGGCCAGAAGGATTACGAAGAAGTTCACAAAGGCTTATTTAGCGATGTTGATGGAGGAATACTGGTTTTTGATATCAAAAGAAAAGAGACCTTTGAAAGCCTTACTACATATTGGTATCCTCTCTTTATAAAATATTCTAAAAACATGCCTGTAGTGTTATTAGCAAACAAAGGTGATTTGATAGATAAAGGGGATGTATCATTCAACATAGAAACTTTAATTGAATTATCTAAAAAGTTATCAGATATTTCCAAAAGTCCAGTTCCTTACTATATTGTAAGCGCCAAAAATGGAAGTAATGTTGAAAATGGTTTTTATGCAATAGGAGAATTGCTGATTGAAAAAATGTCTCTTTAATTTAAAATTTTTATCTTATTTTATGTGTACTGATTTAAATTACTTTTTTAATGGAATTCAACTATTTTGAGATATTAAATTTAATTGCCCCTTTATTTGGTTCAAATTAATCAATTTTTGATAACAAATTATATATACAAATTATTTTACTTTATTATAGTAAAGATATCAATTGATATACAAATAAATAAATTTGTATATCTATTAGATATCAAGGCAGGTGATAAAACGGGAAGCAAAAAAGGAAACCGGAAAAAATTTGGCAGTTCTATCTTAATCAGAATAGAAGATTCTGAGCTAGAGGATATCGATAGAATTTTATCCCATCCTGCCTTTGAAAAATTTAATACTAGGACCGACCTTGTCAGGCATATAATTGAAAAATACATAAAAAAAGTTCACCAAATTGAATCCGGAAATTATAGAGAAATATCAGTGCAATTAAATGTTGATACATACAACATATTAAAAGAAATTTCCTCTACTACTGGTGAGAAAATTAATGAAATTGCTACTAGAATTTTAAATGATCCGGTTATATTGAAAAATGAAATTAACAAACATATTGAAGCCTATGACACTTCTAAAAAATTAGAAGATTACAGGAATAAAAGGAATGAACATATTGTGGCTAATAGCAATTCAAATTTTACAATGGAGGATTATGACCTATAAAGATTAAATTAAAAAAAAGGATGGTGTAAAAATGAATAATGAAAAAAACAATAAAAAAAAGGATGGGAAAGTATCACACGTCGTAATGAGCACAAAGGTCTACAACAAACTAGTCGAGTTTAAAAACAAAAAGGAAAACACACAAGGTCTACAAAAAGGCACGGAGAGTATATACATGGATAATACTATATTAATAGGGTGTAAAGACCAGGCAGACTTCATTGAAAGAAAATTGAATGAACTCAGTGGAATAATACAGGTAATTATTTCGTTTGGCGGTGTATTTCCAGATGATGATTATGACTACATAAAAAACATGATTACGGCATATCATAATATTAAAAAAACAGCATTAAAGGATATTAGATTATCATTTATCATGCCATTCAGTGTGGAAGAAGAACATAGTATGTATGCAGAGGAATTAATAAAAGAATTTATCGAGGGAGATATGGACTTATCTAATGAAGTAGTCGTTAAAATTGAACCATATAACGATGAAAACATGAAAAGCCTGGTTGCCAATAAAAAAATTTTTGAAGTAGGTGAGGATATTTTCAATGAGGTTTATTCAGATGTAACTATAGAAGAGGAAGAAACCACTGAAATAGACCTGTTGGGAGATAGTTTATTACTATAATTTAGATGCATACATTTTTCATTTTTTCTTATTTTTAGAAAATTTCTAATAAGCTGTTTATAATTTATTGTAACAAAAGATATCATAAAACATAGGAAAATTTATTTATTTGATTAATATTGGTTTTATAAGTGCCGTCGTAGCTCAGTTGGTAGAGCGCTCGGCTGTTAAAGTATGTATATACTCTGGCAGATACCGAATGGTCAGCGGTTCAAAAAACATGGAAATCCGCTCGACGGCGCTTGGAAGAAAGGGCCCGTAGCTTAGTCTGGTCGGAGCGTTTGGCTCATAACCAATTGGTCGCCGGTTCAAATCCGGTCGGGCCCATTAATGTTCAGGGGATATAGATAAGAAAAAAAAAGTTTACCTTTTGTTTTATAAATATGCAATAATGGTAATATTAATCATTAGAAGCTGAGATTGTTTCCTTGTATAACTTCAATAGGATCTTAACAATCTTAGTTTTAGGATTAAGCAATTTACCATGTTTTATATTGTTCTTGATTTTCCACAAAGCCATTTTAGAAATACCGATATCCCTGACATCCTTAGGTTTCAATGATGACATCCAGTCAAGAAATTCCTTGCTATTGACAATCTCATGGTCCTTTGCATACTCTAGATAGACCTCTTTATCCATACCGGTTGTGCTGACATCGTCAAGGTTGTTAGATTCCTTTCCAATGTATCGGATGCGGTCAGCAATGATGTGTTTCCTAACAGCTATGTTATCGATGTAATCGAACTTGTTATCGTTATGCCTTACATACTGTGTCAGGACATCCTCTAAGGTATGCCAGTATTCCAATGAAGGCAATGGCAAATTATCGGATAAGGTATCGGTCTTGTAATCAGTGAATGGCTTGTATTGGATTCCTCTCATGTCCTTTGTAAAAGGCAGACATGGTATAACCTTGTTTTTCTCTGCACCTATCAGCATGAAATTGAATGGCTTTATCTGTTTCTCAAATATCTTGTCAGAATTCATTTTCTTAAATCTGTTAATTATTGATGGTTTGGATATGGTTATCTGGGATACAGCG
>JBMFVL010000051.1:0-9498 GCA_049966015.1 Thermoplasmata archaeon
GTTGCGGTTCAATGAAACTCCACTTGGTGGAGGGGAGACCAGCAACAAGCCCATTCCGTCAGGGAGGGGTAGTTGACCTAAAATACCTTCTATTTTATATTCATATTTGCCATAATTTGATAGTGATGTGTATCCATAAAGTTTTCTGTATAGTTGAGTAGCAACACTTCTTTTCATTCCCTTTTTTGTGTAATTTACATGAACTTGAATCAGTACTGCAGTTTTCATGATTATAAGAAAAGGCAGTAAAGTTTATTGCTATTACTGTTGTAGTATCATAGTATACAAGGTGTGAATATGTCACAAAGGTGGGGAAAACCTTACAAAGATAACAGAAACTGGCATAAATATAATGAAAAAATGGTAGTGAGAGGAGAATTTTACATTGATCTAAACTTTTCAGAAACGTGGAATGAAGACCTGCATGAGAAGAATAAGAGGAAGAGAGGAGGTCAATATAAATTTCCAGATTCGCTTTTGATATAGCTAAGTGTATGGAAACAAATGTTGGATTATAGATCACTTGAAGGAATTACCAGAGCACTAGCAAAATTGGGTCTAATCCCAAACCCTATTGATTATACTACCATATGGCATCGTATCCATAATCTTAAACCTAAGATCAAGTTGCCTGAATTTCAGGAATTAGAAATTGCAACAGATGGAACAGGATTAAAAACATCTAATGCAGGAGAATATAGGAGATTCAAATATGGAGACCCTGATACAAGTAAAAAGAGATATCTGGTAGTTGTAATAACAGCAGATGTAAATAAGAAAAAACTCATAGGGATAGAAACACACATAGAAGGACAAGGAGATTCAGAGCCTGAAGTAGCGGGGAATCATATAAAAATTGCAGTAAGAGAAGGATATGAAGTGAATAAATTTTATGGAGATGGAGCATTTGACACAATAGGAATGTTCCAACTACTTCATAATATAGGTGCAAAAGCAGCAATCAAGATAAGAAAGAACGCATCGCCAAATATAAGGGGATCCAAAAATAACAAGTGTAGCAAATATCGTAGAAGGGAGGTAAGGGAATATAAGAGTAAAGGGTATAAAAATGGGCAGAGGAAAATAAATATGGGATGAGATAACCAGGGACAGAAGGAATAAACTCTGCAGTAAAAAGGAAATTTGGAGAGAATACAGTATCAAGGACAAAGGAAGGTTTGGAGGCAGAAGGATATCAAAGGTTTTGGGCATACGATATAATAAAATGTTACGCAGAATCAAGGGTAAAGGGGTGAAAAATGGTATAACTCTTAAATATTAGATGACGATAATAAAAATCTATAAAAAAATAGGAGCTAAAATCCTATCAATTATAGGATTCATTCAATCAAAGCATATAAATAATATTTGCAATTCTTATTTTTACATTTTCAATACATAAAAATTATAAAAATATTACAAATAACCCACTGATTTCTACTATTGCAATCATAGCCCAGTATAAGGAAAGCTCCCATTTTTTATATGCATGTTTACCCATTATTTTTTTGTTTCCTATGAGTAACCCTATGCATATAGTAGGTACTACTAAGGTAAAGACAAGCAATATCATGAGGTTTATAACAAATGTTACTGATGTTGAAAAAAGGAATATATAAACAAGGGATGGAACAGATTCGATGGCGTATATCAGAAGCATTGGTTTAGAAAATCGTTTTATTCCCAATGATTCAACAATGCCCCATGCAGAACCCAAGGAGATTACGATCAGTGCAAAAAACCCTGCAATAATAAGAGCAATTCCAAAAATATAAACTGCCACAACACCTATACCAGACATTGCTTTTATAATTGCCTCTTTGGTGAATTGGGTACTATCGAAGTTTGTTCCTACAACAATCAAAGCAATCATCATTAATTGACTTACAATGGCACCTATGAAGGTTTCCATCCTTTCGTGATTTATATCCTCTATCCGTGTACCTTTTTCTGCAACAGCACCGCTTTGGAAAAACAGCATAAAGGGCATTAATACAGCACCTATATTGGCAAGCATTAAATAATCATAGTTGCCATTTCCTGTTAAATTGAAAGGATTGAATCCAATAAAAATAAGGGATTTAAAATTAGGTTTGCTTATAATGCCTACGATGATTATAAACAATAGAAGCAATACAGATAGAGGCATTAGGATCTTTTCAGCTACGTTATAGCTTCTTGTTACTATTACCATCATATGCAATAAAAAAATAATAAGTAAAAATTCAATAACTGGCAATCCTAGAACCATAAGTCCTATACCCATACCAGCATATTCTACCATGTAAGAGATTATGTCTGTTATAGCCATTGGAAATGATGATAGAATAGCTATTTTAGAACCGTAATTTTCCCTTATCAATTCCCCTATGCCTTTTTTAGTTACAATGCCTAACCTCCCAGAAGCGTCCTGAACTATAAACAGAGGTATTACAAGCATTATATTTATAAATATAAGAGAGTAACCGTACTGTGCCCCGCTTTGAATTCCAGTTATTATGCTCCCCACATCTATATCTGCAATCATTACAATCCAAGCAGGGCCTATAATGTGCAGAAATCGTTTGAATTTGTATAAAAAAGAAATTTGGTCCATATAATTTTACTCGATATCTTTACTAATCGCTTTTATTTAAAATTTTATAGTGAATTTAGCATTATCATCATGGCTTTTTGAATAAAATTTCTATGCTTTTATAATCTACAATAAACTCCATCTTTTTGTATTCTTTTTTTATTGTTAATATTCCTGCATCTGGATATAATAAATTAATATCTTTGGGTGTGTTTGGAGTTAAGGACACATTAGCGGATTTGGTATTGATCATGATGCTTTTCCATAACATTTTTAGTATTATTGTGTTACCTTTGGAGACTATTTTGTATGGCAATGCCCTTATTTCATAAATATAAAAAAAAAGGATACATATTGCATAAGCGATCCATATAACAACGATTATTGTATAATTTGCATACTTCAAAATATTTAAAGAACCTATCGCGGGGATTATGAATAATAATAAGCTATATAGAATAAAATAATAATGGAAGGTTTTAAAGGGTTTGTTCGGGATTTCCTTCATCAATACCTGCTCATAATTTCTTTTATTCTTTTGGTAAGTGCAAGGGCATCATCCATTTTCCTTTGCCACATATTTCTTCCGAATATTATACCGGTAGCACCACCTTTCATTGACATTTCAACTTTGTTTATTAACTCATCATCAGACATTTTTTCTCCCCCTGATACAAGCACCATTGTTCTGCCTGCAGATTTAACGACTTTTCTGAATGATTCTTCACTTGTGTAATTAATTTCTTTGTATTTACCAGGGTATAAATTTTTTTTAGATTCATCT
This sequence comes from Thermoplasmata archaeon, assembly GCA_049966015.1. Classification (GTDB taxonomy): domain Archaea; phylum Thermoplasmatota; class Thermoplasmata; order Lutacidiplasmatales; family JAMCUS01; genus JBMFVL01. Next base: position 3,360 of record JBMFVL010000051.1, read on the forward strand.
ATAATAGGATAATTGATCTTAACGATATCTGCACCTAATTCACATGCTACCCTTGCCGCATAATCCACTGCATAGATTGAATCCCTTCCACCTTTTTGTTCTATTGGTTCACCACGTGGATATGCCCACATAATTATAGGCATTCCATACCTTTCAGCTTCTTCCCTTACTTCCATGAATTGCAAGAAATCCTCATCCTGTCTAGGGGAGCCTACGTATAACGTATAACCTATTGCATCCGCTCCTAGTCTGACCGCGTCTTCTACCGTTCCGGTCAATCCTGAAAAAGCCTCCTTATCTGATGGAATTGCGGTTTTTCCATTCAATTTGAGTACTAGCGGAACATCTCCAGCATATTCCTTCATGTACTTTTCAGCCAGCCCGATGTGAAATACTATACCTGAAAAATCACCTTTTTTAGCTAGCTGAAGTTGAAATTCAGGGTCCAAGCTGTCCGGATTAGCAAAAAAATCAATAGGACCATGTTCTAGTCCTTGGTCTATTGGCAGGAGTATCACTTTCCCATTTTTTACACCGTGTTCATACAATAACCTTTTTAGCCTTGTCCTTTTTCCTATGCTGTCAATTCTTTCAAAAAGCTCATTTACCATATTTTAAATTTATACTTTTTCTTTATATAAATTTTTACCTAATAAGTAGAGGGATAATAGATACTATTTTCTTTTGTATAACAATATAAAAAAATAAAAAGCGATGCTAATAATATTGGGGTTATTATTTACGTTAAATATCTGCTTTATACAACGATTATCTTCCCATACATGCCTACTTGAGCGTGACCCGGATACACGCATATATACCATAATGTACCGGCAGTATTGAACTTTAAAACTATTGTTATGGCATTGTACGTATGAGTTGCCTCGTTCATAGGGTTAAGCATTGGGCTGTTCATCATAATATCATGATTATTCCCCATCATTGACATATATGGCATGTAATTATATGGGGGGGCATAATTCACTATAGCCAAGTTGTGGGTCATGTCATCCATATTTACCAAGATGAATTTTATTTCAGAACCTTTATGCAAAATGATTGTTGGATTGACTGTATCGTATAACAGGAAAAATTCAGATGGTGCAGATTTGTTATAGTACCACATTGGAGAGGCTTCTATTAACATTGTCGAATACGAATTGTTATCATAAATTGTATTACTTTCATGGTTTATTGTTACATTTTTATTAATATTTAGCTTTTCAAGTGTACTGTTATTTAAAGAGTATACAGAACTGACATTTAGTATTGATACATTGTAGTTAGGTGTTGCTTCATAGTATAGGAAACCTATTATGGCGGAAACCAGCAAAATTGCTAAGATTGTCACCATAAACATTTTTTTGTTCATTTAATCACCTTTTTAACATTTATGGAAACCACACCGTTTATTGATTTTTTGGAGTGCAGGATACCCCGTAGGATACCTAATAACGAACTTGTATCTTTCATTTTATCACCATAATTAGTAGGGATGAAATACCATATCAAATTTTTATGAAACTAGTTTTACTTTATGAAACCAATTTTAAGAGGGGAATAAATGCATATCAAAAGGATAATATGGAATAATCATATAATGGAAAACATCCAGAATATATAAACAAAAGCATATAGTAAAAAATCTAACAGTTTTATGATGTGGTATCTGTATTTTGCTTTTCCTGGTTTTCAGCAGGTTTACTTTCTTCTGCTATATTTTCTTTATTTGGTTCCTCAATTCCAAGATGAGTTTCTATGTACGATATTTTTTTCTTTTTATCTACGTATTCCCTTATTTTTGTGGTTATTTCTTCCTTGCTGTGAAACCAGTTGTGATCATTCCATGTTCTTTCAGGTATGTTTATTATGATCTCATTATCTTTATCTTCTATAACAAAATCATCTGCGTTTGAATAATAATGTTCAATGATCAATTTTATTTTCTCTGGTATGGATTCAACTTTTTTCAGCAGTTTCACCTTCATTTTAATGTTTTTCCCACTGTATTTATTATTGAAATCAATTCTAGCCCTACCAGCAGTAAGCATTAAAATTTTACCAGTCCTGAATGTAGGCTCACCGTATTCATCTTCTTTAAAAGGCATTGGAAGTTCTACACCGACAGCAGGAGTTATGTCTAATTTGTATTTTGCAATAACCTTCAGAACTTCTTGTATAGGGTAAAGCTTTATTAATTCTGGATCTTTTTTACCGTATGTTTGCTCCGGTGTAAATGTAAAAATACTTTCCTGACCTATTTCCATTTTTTCTAATTCGTCTTCTAATGCTTTGAATACAAAAGAGGCACCTACAATTATACCATATGGCGCATATTTATTTTTTTTAAGGGTGTTGTTAACATCGCTTTCTTTGATGGTTGTGTCTATGAGCTCTTCTTTATTATTCTCGTCAATAGCATATTCGTCCACATCAATATAAACAAAATCATTCTTTGATATTGACTTGTTTTGATTTTGATTTTCTTTAATTTCACTAACGGTTTCTTCCATGGTTATCGGAAATAGACAATATTTACTTAAATTTAAAGTTAACTGTTACACTAACACCTGACTAACACATTAGAAAAAATGATTTTCAATGATTACAGCAGGAGGTCAACATTTAAAATATATTTTATTCATAGTTATAAATTTTAATTTACAGAGTTTACAGAGAGATGTTTTATGTTTTATTCCTTTATTTTATTATGCAGGGGAGTAGTATAAAAGTATGCCATTCTTTTTATTTTCTATTTTTAAAAGTCGTAATTTAATAGTTTCTTTTTCAGAAGAGGCTGTGAAAGACCTTACCATAGAAGGGGCATTTTCTCCTATGATTATATTGCCTATATAAACTGTTAATAGGTCAAAGACATTTTCTGTTATGAACTCGCTTATTATGGTGCCACCCCCTTCTATAAGCAATTTGGAGATCCCGTTGCTTTCTAAGTATTTTAGAATTTCATGAACGTTTATAATTTCTTTTTCAAATACCACCTTCTTTGCTTTTGGGTATTCTTTGGGATTGTTTTTCGATGTTAATATCCATGTTTCCAAAGACCCGTCTAAAACCCTTGCTGTGTCTTCTATTCTGCCTTTACCATCGACTATTACCCTTATTGGCTGTTTTGGGTTTTCAACGTATTTTTCTTTAACTCTTAAAGAGGGATCATCGTTTATAACAGTGTTAGCACCTATTAGTATGGCATCTACACTTGACCTTAATTGATGTACTCTTTTTAAATCCTCTTCATCTGAAATACTTATAGGCATTCCATTTTTTAATGATAGCTTTCCGTCTATTGACATTGCACAATTTATATGTACATAGGGCTTTGACATACGTGTTTTTAAACACATCCTGTTTAAATTAACTTTTCCATTATCTTTGATTCATTTTTTGTATTCCATTTAAAATGATTTTTAAAAAATCATACAATATTTGCCATTTCACCGGTGATCAAAAATATTGCAATTGTACATGGAATGGATCTGACTTCTTCTTTTTTAAATTCATATTTTTTATTGTTTAGCTTTATATTGATATCTTTAATTGCTTTTATTTTGACATATTCATCATTCCATTTTTCAAAGATTGCTTCTTTGAATGGATTGAAAATACTATTGCTTTTAATGAAATCAAGAGGGATTTTTTGCACATAGAATCCACTTTTCTGGTGTAAAGATAATGGCAACCTGATCAACCTACGTATATCACCTGTAACAGGGGCATCAATATGTATGGCAATTTTGTTGGTGATTTCTTTAGGGTCAATATTAATATTGTAATTTTTTTTATTTTTTTGGATAAATAAGAAAACATTTTCATTTTTTTTATTTTTCTCATAATTTTTTTTCATTTCTTTGTTTTTTGATATGACCTCTTTTTCAATATAATCAATAGCCATTCTAGTCATGGCATTTGATGGTAGTTTTGAAGGAGGATTTTTCACGATGGAATATAAAGATGATGCAGATACATAAGAAGATAGGGATTTCCTTTCTTTAGATAGTAATGGAATGTAAAGGGGATCATTTACATGTATATGGAAACCCCTTTTTCCTGAAAAAGTTATCATTATGTTTCTTTCGCTTATTGCAAATTCATTTAATAAAATTTCTATCGTTAACTTTTTAATCTCTTCGTAACCATGATTTATCATTTCATTATATTCCATGCCCTCTCCACCTGGCAGATGATCACTATCTATATCGAATATTAGATCTGCACCTTCAAATTTAGGCTTGTTTGATGTACTTATAGAGTAATAAGATGATGAATAATAAGCATTGGATGGAACAGTGCTCAAAATATGTTCCTTTAGTTTTTCTGGTGTTTCAAAATAAAGTCCCCTATCCATACCTGGTTTGTTAAAGTACGTGAAAGCAAATTCTCTCTTGTTTATTTCTAGATAATCCTCATGCTCCCATGATACGCTTTCATAATAATCCAAAAATTTTTCTTTTACAAAAGCCAATGTTTTGTCATCCATTGAGTATTGCCTCTTTAACGCGCCTATCGATTAGCCTGTAAATTGTATTGTGTTCGCTTCCTCGCATTAGAAGAGTTAATGATTCTTTTACTATTTCTACCATTTCAAGAGTTCCTATTATAGAAACTGTGCTTCCATATATGGACAGGATAGTATTGGTTTCTTTTTCGATGAATTTCTTAGTTTTTCCATTGGTACCTATTACCCTTGCCCTTATCCTCCTTAGATGATTCTTTTTATCCCTTGCAAAATCGTTGATGTTCATAACGTATATGTATATGTTAGAATCATACAGCTTCATTGCATTTAGAGGGGAAAACCCCCTTCCTATGGCTGTAACTACATCTCTACATTTTAACCCCAGGAAAGGATCCTCATAGGCTATCTGGACATCACCTGATTCGGAATCTATTGTTATCTTTGATTTGCCATTCCTCTCGATCAGTTCTTTTGTGCTTCCGTTTGGCCCAATCAAAACACCTATACGATTTTCTGGTATTCTAACATAAAATAGTGGCATCAAATCACCTTCTTAAGATTTTCTTTATTGCATCTTCAATATCAATAATTACATTCTTCTTTATAAAGTAATTACCAAGGGTTGTTATATCTTTCTTTAAGTATAGTTCCGATGATGGATTGTCAACGTTCATTGCTTGCCCCACATCTATTATATAGTATTTCATTTCTTTTGACAGCAGTATATTGTATTCACTAAGGTCTCCATGCACAATTTTTGCCTTGTTGTACATTTCATCTATTGTAGAGGTTAAATCCATCCATAAATCCTTGGTTAATTCACACTGGCAGTTTTTCATAATTGGATATGCAATCCCCTCTTCCCCCAGTAATTCCTCTAGAAGTATGTTTTTCCAAACTTTTATAGGTTTGGGAACAGGTATTTTGTTTTCGTACAATATTGTAAGGTTTTTATATTCCCTTTTAGCCCACTGATAAACAAAGTTAGATCTGTTGTTTTTAACTTGCTGCATAACTTCATCTTTAAAAATATAAAAGGGAATGTTTTTGAATGATGAAGAGGTTATTTTGTATATCTTTGCTGCATAATATATCCCTTCATATGTTGAAGCACGGTACACATCACTTTCTTTTCCTGTTGAGATCGGATAATCAATGGATTTTATTATCTTGTTGCTGATCAGTTTTTCTATTGCCCTGTAAGTACGCATATCGAAAACATGATGCCATACTTGAAAGTCATCTTGCGTTTTTTTCCTTTTTTTAATCTTGCCTATATTATTTTCTGAATACACACTTATGGATTGAAATGCATATACTTAAAATATTTGTAAAATTGCCATGCATCTTTAATTACCGTATTCTAAAAATGATTACATTACTGGATAACATAGCCAGTCAAAAATAATAATATATAAATACATATAAACAGATATAAGAATAAGAGGGATATAAAATGTATAATAATCAACAAATGCCGGTTCAACCAGAACCACCGTCTAATAATAAAAAATGGATTATAATTGCTATAGTGGTTGCAGTAGTGGTTGTAGTAGCTATATATGCTGTTAATTATTTTTTAATGTTATCTATGGTTAATAGCCTTAATAACGGACCTGGAAGTACACCAAATGCAGTAGGATTTAGCATGGTCAGTCCTCCATC
>JBMFVL010000052.1:0-8950 GCA_049966015.1 Thermoplasmata archaeon
TCAAAGGAGATATACAATTATCTATCAGAGAATGGTATAGAGGCAATAATACCACCGAGGAAGAATGCAACAACAAGATCCAGGGGTAGTCCATCAAGGGCAAGGCTTGTGAGGGAGATAAAGAGGATAGGGGAAGAAGAATGGAGGAAGGCAGTAAATTATGGAAAAAGATGGCTAATTGAGATATTTTTCTCAGGATTAAAGAGAGTTGTAGGTGAAATAGTAAGGGCTAAAAAGGATGAATATAAGATCCAGGAAGTTATATTCAAGATATACAGTTATTTTGTAATGAGAAATTATACGGAAGTATAAAAATTGAGGGATTAGTTAACACACTTTAGAGGATAATAAAATTAAAATATACGAGTTAGAGCCCCCTGGTTTTGATATATTTTATAACAATGCTGAAAAAATTTTTTTGTATATTTATGATGAGGTTAGAAAAGAGGCAATAAAAAGAATCAAAAAAATCAATGAAAATACAGCGGTTGATTAGAGTTGCATGATATCTTTGAATTTGCCAAATCTATTACACCATAATTTCAATATTTGAAAGTTAAGGTTATATATTATTGGGTTAGTATTAATATTGATGTAGGTGTTATGTAGGTGTTTTTGATGTCGTATTTTGATTTCAATTCAACAAATGAGATAAAGGAGCAGGTTTTATCAATCCTTAAAGATGATGATAATATAAAAAGGCTTGAATCTTGGAGAGAATTTTTTGATGATGATTACTGGGATGTTTTATCAGTGGATGACCTTATAAAAATTAAGGGATATTACCTTTCTTTGCTAAAAAATGAGGATATCAACATCATTGTTGATTCCTGGGATTTGGCACCTGCTCTTTTGGATTCAGGCATTATAAAAATTTCTGATTTGGAGCAATATACGCAACATTACAAAAAATTTGCAGAAAGCAATATGTTGGATAAGAGAATAATTGCATGGAATATTGGTGAGGATACAATTCATTTGCTAATGACCTTGAAGGCAATAAACAGCGATAATAAAAAGTATTTTTTTGATTTGCTTGAATATTATGATTCTCCTAGTATACACGAAGATGCGTGGTATGCTCTTTCTGATTATTTGGAGGTTGGTTTTATTTCATTGCAAGATAAAGAGTTTTTCATTAACTTTCTCAGGGATAATAACCTGGGGCACAGAAATTTAGCATGGAAGTTTTTATCCTCTATGAAGTATGAAAGTATTATTACCAGGGAAGACCTTATAACCAATATAAATTATTTTTTGGATTTGCTTAAGAGCAGTGATTTGTCTTATAGAGCATATGCATGGAATAATTTGATAGACCTATTGGACAACGATCTTTTAGATTACGATGATGTTAAAAAATTGAAGATCTTTTATTTTGAAATTATTGAAAAAGCAAGTAAGGTGGAGGTTTTAGATGAAGCTTTAGAATCTTTGGAGTCTTTGCTTAAATTGAATATAGTTACAGAAGAGGATTCTTTGTTTTTTGTGAATATGCTTAACAGGGATAATCTTGAGATGAGGTTGCATATGTGGGAGTTCATAGATACTTTACTGGGTTATAGTATTGTTTCTTTAGAGGATATCAATCATATTGAACCTTCTTTGTACAGTCTCCTGAAATTTGAGGATATTAAAGGGCGTAGCTTGGCTTGGTATATATTGATGAACAAGTACAATGAGTATGTAGATATTGATATTCCCACCTTGGTGGAATATGTTCCATATTACATAGAATTGCTTAAAACAGATAATGAAATGGTTCGATCAGAGGCATGGCTTTTGGCATCACATTTCGTTGATACCGACATTATAAATTTAGAGGATATTGTGAAAAACCTTGGGTACCTTGCAACTTTAGCAGAAAATGAAGAAAACAAAATAAGGAGTAATTCGATGTACGCACTTATATCGTTTTTGGAATTGAATCTATTAAAAAAAGAGGAGGTTTTGCCATATAAAAAACATTTTTTGAAAGGCCTTAAATTAACATACCCAGATCATGACAATTTTATTGATATATGGTATTATGCAATCGATTTTTTGAAATATGGCGTGTTTACCAAATTAGAGGCTTTGGAATATTCAAAATATTATGTTGAATATTTGAAATATGGCGAAGCGTATGCAAGATCACAGGCCTGGATGTATGTGTCAGATTTGATGGATGAACATTTTATTATTGCGGAAGATGTTAAGGCTAACATTGAACAATATTTCGAGCTTTTAGAAAGGTATGAATGGTTAGGGGATAGTAAAAATTCCCCATGGCTGGCCTTGCCTTCCCTTATAGACCATAACATAATCAACAGTAAATATAACCAGAGGTTCTTGGACATGCTTTCTAGCAACCATAAAAACATTATGAACACCGCCTGGGATAATCTGGAGATGTTGTTGAAAAAGAGGATTATAGGCCCTAAGGATTATAAGTTCTTTACCGATATGTTGAAAAAGGGATATAACCCAGCAGTATTTTGGTTTTATGTAGGTTTGCTTGCAAAATATAAATTGATAACCAAAAATGAAAAGGAGTATATTTTAAAACCTTTGCTGTCAGGGGATGAACCATCTAAAGTTTTATTTTGGAATAGTGCACATTATTTGATTGAAAATAAGGTTTTATCATTAGAGGATGTTAAGCCCTATTCTAACGTTTTTTTGAATTTGCTTAAACATCCTTCCTTGCATATAAGATGGATGGTGTGGTACAATTCTCTCGATATCCTTGTAAATGACCATATACTTGAAAGGGATCAATTAAATGGTCTTCAAAAATATTATGTAGAATTCCTGAAAGCAAATTCCCACACTATCAGATACGGTGCATGGTTATTCTTATATTACTTTGTAGAGAAGAATATATTGCCTAGAGAAATGGTTAAGGAGAATATTGAATATTACGTAGAGGTTATCAACAACGGTGGGGATATGTCTGTGAGTTCTGCTAGTTATTCAGCTAATGAAATTCATTATTCACTCTACGATGCTTTGTTATTACTCAAACACTGTGTTGATACCAATCTTATTGATTTATCAGATTATCACCAGATTTTAAAAAAGGCTTTGTATTTAGAAAAAGATTCAGAAAAAAGAGAGGAGATTGGAAGATTTATGGAGGATTTAAAAACACCTTCATTGTGAATTATCGCATTTTAACTGATAACTTTGGTAGAAATGCAAAATCATTTAGCTTTTGTATTGATGGAAGTGTTGGTACGTTTTCTCTAAAGAACGGAGTTTTGCTCATTCTCTTTAGTCCCTAACTTCTGCTATAAAAGATTTTATATAATGTTAAAACTTTATGTTGGGATAGGTATTGAAAAAGGTGGTTTAAAGAATGGCAACTAAGACAGGAAAAGCTGAAACTACAAAATCAGGCAAGAAGGTTAAAGATAAGTGGAAATTGAAAAAAAGTTATAAAATCATTGCTCCTCCCTCCTTTGAAGGTGTTACCATAGGTACAACGTTGGCAGAGGAACCTGAGCAGGTATTGGGGCGAACAGTAGTTGTTTCTGCACAGGAGCTTACAGGGGATATTTCCAAGGTTTATATAAAGATCAAGTTTAAGATTATAGACCATAAAGAAGGAAGCATGTATACACGTTTTTATGGTATGGATATAACGAGTGATTATTTACGTAGACTAACCAGAAGAAAAAGGTCTAAAATTGATTATACCGTTAATGCAACTACACTTGATGGTGGTAACATTAAATTCAAGGTTTTGCTTATCTCTGAAAAAAAGCTGCAGTCTTCTGTAAAGGCCAATCTAAGGAACGCAGTTAAGGATTATGTCAAAGATTACGTTGCTAAAAATAATTATGATGCCATACCTCAGCAAGTGTTGTCAGGGGAGGTTGCCAAGAACATTGCAACTGCAATCAAAAAGATTTACAATATCAAGAAAATAGAAGTGAGAAAAATCGAAGTTTTATCTTTACCTACTGGTAGTGTTCAACCCCAACCTGCAGAGGAAAAAGGGGATCATGTCCAGGCTATGGAACAGAATGAAGCTGTTCAACCATCTGAACAGGAACCCCAACCTTAAATTCTTAATTTTTTATGTTGATACTGGAACTTTTTTTGGCCATAATTTTTGTTTTGATCGTTGCTATAATTGTTCTTTATTATCTGTATAGAAAGGAGCATATTCTTAGAATTAAAAAATCCAGGTTGGCTTGGCAGATGGGCAGTAACCAGGCTAGGGGAGATATAACACAGATTGTAGGAACCTTTGGATTGCTTGCCGAGTATGATTATCTTTATACGCTTTCCGCTGTATCTTCTCAGGGTATTGTAGACCTTATAGGCATAAAGGGGGACCATTTGGATTTCATAGAAATTAAGAGCCCAGATGCACCTTTGACTGCACATGAAAAATATTTAAAGAATAAAATAGATAGTGGTGAGCTGAAGGTTTCTTACAAAATAATTGATGTTGATTTGTCAAAATTTTCAATTAAATTAAGGTAAAATATTGATTAGCAAATATTCAAATTTAAATATGTGTATTGCATAAAGTGAATTATTTCGGTACCGTCGGGGTGGCTCAGCCTGGTGGAGCATCGGACTCATAAGGTAAAAATAAGATGCACCGGAGATATCCGGGGGCCGCGAGTTCAAATCTCGCCCCCGACACTTGACTAAAAAAGCTTTTATTTCTTTATGCTTTGTTGATTTTCATGGAATACAAAAACATTGGCTTTGCTGGCCTGGGTATGATGGGATATAGAATTGCAAAGAATCTTGTTTCAGATGGCTACAACGTACTTGTTTATAACCGTAGCAAAGAAAAAAGTGTGAAATTTTCTAATGAAACTGGTTCCAGATATACAGATAATCTTGCAGACCTTACTGATTCTGATATCATTTTTACAATGGTTTCAGATCCTGATGCTGTTAAAGAAGTTTATATGGGTAAAAATGGATTGACAAAGGGTAATTGCAAAGGGAAAATTTTCATAGATATGTCTACAGTATCACCTGAAACATCTATTGATGTATATAAAATAATCTCTTCTATGGGAGGGTTTTTTCTCGAAGCGCCGGTTATAGGAAGTATAGACGCTGCTTCATCTAGAAAACTTGTAATATTGGTTGGAGGGGATATTGAAATATTTGAAAAAGTTAAATCTATTCTGGAAAAAATTTCTAAGCAAGTTATTTATGCTGGTATTGTTGGGAATGCAATGAAAGCCAAAATAGTTAACAATTTCATTATGGGCATGAATTACATTGCTGCTGTGGAGGGCATTGAACTGGCTAAAAGTATAGGCGTTGACCCCAACCTTGTTATGAAAATCATGCTTCTCGGAGGGGGTGCGTATTCAAAAGTTCAGGAGATTAAGAAAGACACCCTTGTTAATGGAGTATCCAAAGAGATTCAATTTACATTGAAATTGTTAGCAAAAGATCTTGGAATCGCTGATGAAATGGCTAAGAAGTACGGTGCACCAATAATCGTTGGAAGCAATGCCATTGCTTTGTTTTCAATTGCAAACAAAGCATTGGATTCTGATAAAGTAGATTATTCAGACATCATAAAATTTTATGAAAAATTAACCAAAAAAACATAAGAATGTAGTAAATTATATATATATTGGAAGTAAATGGATTCAACATTAGCCGTGATGCGATATGATGAAAACGTATTTGACAGTTTACCTGCATACAGAAGGATCTAATTTCTCAGAAGTTGTGGATATTCTAGAAGATTTGGGATTTAGACCGGTAAAAGGGAGATATGATTTTGTGTATGACTGGGGCAGAAAAACAACGATCAAAGATATTACATGGTTCGGTGATAAAATCCATATGTCGTTGAGGGGTAAAAAGGTATACTTCAGGATAGAAAGCGTTGATGAGGAGCCTACTGAAGAGGAGGAGTATCTGTAGATACCCTCACATCTACGATGTAGCACGATTTTTCGTTGCATATTACTGGATTCAAATCCATACCGGTTATATTGTATTTTTTTACAAAGGCAGAGGTTTTCATTAGCAAATCTTTTATAGACTCCTTTGAAATTTTTATATTTCTGTATCCGTTTAATATCGGAGATAATTTAAGTTCGTTCATCATATTTTCTGCATTGCTTTCGTCAATAGGTATTTTCCTGTAGGATACATCTTTTAATAATTCTGCGTATATCCCACCTATTCCAAACATGAGGATTTCTCCGAAGGTTGGATCAAGGCTTGTTCCAATGATAAGCTCAATTCCCCTTACCATTTCCTGCACGATCCATTTGGGTTCGTCGAGCCTTATGGATTCTTTTGTATAAAGCCTTTCCAATTCAGCCTGGCTCTGTATATTTGCTATAACTCCCCCTACATCCGATTTATGGGAATATTTGCTAGAAGATACTTTAAGGACAACAGGATATTTTAAATTCAATTCGTGTATATCCTTTACATTTTTTATTATGGAATAATTGCATACATTAAATCCTTCTTTTTGCAGTAATGATAAAGCTTTGTCTAGCTCAATTTCCATTTACTTCACCTCTTATAATGGAATATTTGTAAAGTGCTTCAGCTGCTTTTACAGTTCTTGTTATGGAAGGATAAAAGGGAATTCCTAAAGACATTGCCCTGTAAACCATATCATGGGAAAAGGCTCCACCTATATTTCCTATGATTAGAGGTTTCCCGCTTTTTAATTGATCGAGAATAGCAATAAGATTTTCATCTACCCTGGGACTCTGGAATAACGCAAAAACGATCATGGCATCAACTTCATCGGTTTTATTAAGCAATTTTATTATTTCTTGGTATTGTTCATTGGTTGCCTCTACAGTCATATCTATGGGGTTATTGGCAGATCCAATAGAGGGAATTATGCCCATAATATCTTTTTTGGTTTGATCAGATAAGTTTGCAACATGCAAAACATTGCCTTTGGATATTATGTCACTGCATGTTACGCCCACACCTCCAGCTGTAGTAAGTATGGCTATTCTGTTACCCTTCATTAAAGGCAGGTTTGATAACGCCAGTGCATAGTCCACCAGTTCAGTTTCATCTGATGCTTTGATAACACCACATTGCCTCAATACGCCCTCTAAGTGCTCCATTGACCGCATCATAGCACCGGTATGGTGTGAAGCTGCTTTCTGCCCGCTTTGTGTTATACCCCCTTTCAACAATACTACAGGAACTTTTTTGGTTACTTTTTTGGCTATTTCAAAAAATTCTTTACCATTACTAAAGCTTTCTAGATACATCATTATGCTTTTTATGTCCTTTTGATCAGCCAAGTAATCAATTAAGGTGTTTTCATTTAAATCCACCCTGTTGCCTAGGTTGATAAAGGAATGCACACCAATGTTTTGGTATGCAAACACATCAAGAAGGAGGAGACCAAGAGCACCGCTCTGGGAGATGTATGCAATATTGCCATCTCTGGGCATAGCAGAGCGTTCCTTTACTGTCAAGGCAGTTGATATTCCATTTCTAGGGATGTATATTCCTACAGTGTTAGGACCTATTACACGTGTGTCCCCTTGTGCAATTATATTCTTGAGTTCATTCTCAAGTTTTTCACCTTCTCCACCTATTTCTTTAAACCCAGCCGTTACAATAATAACGTATTTTACCTTTTTTTCCTGGCATTCTTTAAATGATGAAATTACATATTTAGATGGCAAAGAAATTATTGCCAAGTCTATTACCTCCTCAATATCGCTGATGTTTTTGTAGCAATTTAAACCGAGAATATTATCGTATTTGGGGTTGACAGGGTAAAGTTTCCCTTTGTAAGAACCTTTTAGATTTGTCAGTATAACATTTCCGATTTTACCTTCTTCTGGGGATGCACCTATAACTGCAACGGCTTTTGGGTTAAATAAAGTACTTAAATCCATATCTTTACAAAGGTTATTGAATATTAATTTTTTTCTTTGGTAGATTTTATATTGCTTTGATTTAATTGCAATATTGTAGTGTGTTAGATATGGATGATGATAAAAGACAGATTCTAGAAGAAAATGCTAAAAAAATCAAAGAGAAAATAAAGCAGATGCATGATAACTAGAATGTAGAGGAGGCCAAGAAAGAGCTGAGGGAATTGCTTGTTTCATTGAAGCCATGGGATATCCCTTTGATAGAGCAATCCTTGATAAAAGATGGAACAACCATTTCTCAAATAGCATTGATGTGCAATTTGCATGTTGAATTGTTCAGAGAACACGTTCTTGGTGGAGAAACTCTGAAAGGAGTGCCATCATGGCATCCCTTGGATGTGTTTATTAAAGAGAATTACCAGCTTCTTAAAGATTCAGAAAAATTAACCCTTTACGTTAAGTATCTGGACAATATAAATACAGATGAAGAAAAAAACAGAAAAATATCAGAAATAAAAAATTTTTTAGGTACACTGTTTGATCTTAAAAAGCATTACTTCAAGCAGCAAATGCTCCTCTTTCCGTATATAGAGAGGCGTGGTATAACAGGAGTTCCACGTGTTCTCTGGACAAAAGAAGAGGAGATATTGGATAAACTTAAGGATTCAATGAGGGAAGTTAAACTGGATCCAGACATAGCTAAATTGAAAAAAAGTTTGATGGAACTTTCAACTTCTATTAGTGACCAGATTTTTAGGGAGAACAATATACTGTATCCTACATGCTGGACTTTGTTATCGGAGGGGGAATGGGTAGCCATACAAAATCAATCAGAATTAATTGGGTATTATAAAACAGATTTACCAGAAAATAGATGGAAATCCGATGCAAGGGCAATAAATCCTTATGAAGTGGATGGGGCTATAAAAGATGAACAATTCTCTAAATTGCCCATGGAAATTAAAAACTCCATGTATTCAATGTCCTCTGGTATAGACAAATACAACCCTGTTAAAGATGGAACCTTCAAGCTAGATAAGGGATACCTTTCGATAGATGAGTTGGAAAGCATAATCAAAACATTACCATTTGAATTGACCTTT
>JBMFVL010000053.1:0-8915 GCA_049966015.1 Thermoplasmata archaeon
GGAAGCCTCAGTTTAATAGTTCTGAACATTGTTTAGCAGATTGCAGAGTAGATTATTAATGTTACGCTTTCATCCCCTTGCCAAGTCAAGGGGTCTTCCCGCTCACGTTAGATAAAATTTAAAAATTTATGGATTATCTGGATACCATATAACTTTAGGAATTTTTAGTTCATCATCATCAGATACGGGGGTATAAAGCTTGTATATTACCCCCAACTCCTTCATTGTAGCATGTAGTATCTCAACCTTTAACAAAAATTCTTCATCACTTTGCCATTCAAATACGATATCATGTTTTCCTCTGATGAAGGTAAACCCTACTTTTTTCTTGATATATCTGGCTACATCAGCTGGACTTTTTCCTGTGCTAGTGAAGAAAATATCTACAAATGTCCTCATAGTTATCAAATTAATGTAATTTACATATATTATTTATATTTTTCTTATAATAATATCATCTTTGGAAAAAGAACGCCATATGATCTTATAACCTATCATATTTAGAAATGGTTCAGGATCAACATGGATGGATTCTAAAAATGAAATAACCACACTATAATTTGGCATTAGTGTTTCAATTTTTTTTGCATATTCTTTTTCATATTTTGGGTCTATATAAAACTCCCCTTTTTTTATAAATCCATGATTCATAAGCTGCTCTTTAATTTCACTTTTTTCTACATATTTGCTTTGCACAACACCAGTTGTTAAAATATCATTTAATTCTGGAATTTTTTCTTCTACAATTGATTTATTTTCGCTATAGATTTGCAAAAAACCCTTTTTCTTTAACAACATGGCAACAACACTGGCATTTATCGATTTTTGATCAATTGATTCATACTTTATATCCCCACAGTTACCTTCTTTTATAGGGATTGTAATATAGGTAATTTCATGCTTTGAGATCATGTCTTCTTTTTCTTTTATATAACCATGATCCCAAAATTTTAAAAATTCCAAATAAGCGATTTTTTCATTATTTGATATAGCTAGATCAGGAACCAGGATATTATTTTCGATAAAAACAGGGTTATTATTAATTAAAATTTTAAGATTGTAAAGATTGCTAAGGTCTTTTATAATTTGGGGATTGATAGTATATTTACTAGAATTGTTTTTTATAAAAAATTTAGAGAATGTTTCGTTTATTGAAAAAAACAATTTTTTTTTCTTTTTGGAATTGCCTAAAAAAATTTCAGATTCAATAGTCCATTTACTAGTTGTAACAATATCGGATATTGCATTTCCTATGGCAATGGCATAATTCTCCTGGTTATGTTGAATTGAAGATGGGGCTTTTATGTTTATATGTATAAAGCCATTGTCAAGAACCATTTTGTACATTACTTTTTGCTGCGCTATACTGGTGCATAACTCCACCATATTTTCAGGCAACGTAATTTTTATATCATTTGCTCTAAACAATATTGAATTTAATAAATACACATTAAACTTTTTAACCAGTTCATCTCCAGGCAAGGGTTCATAACCAATTAATAAATAATTATCTTCAATATCACTATAAAGATATTGTTCAATTTTTTCTGGTTCTACATAAAATTTTACAGAAACTTTTTGGAATACCTTTTGCCTCTCATTATCGTTTAATGCACCATCTGGAACTTCTTCAAATACAGATTTTCTTATTATAACCGGGTCTATTGGGGAATCCATTTTAAACATTGCATTGGAGAGAAGGTATTGTTTAATAGCTTTAGCCAGTTTATAATTTTTGGTACTTTCTTCCACTTCTATTAATTTTTTTTTAATTTCCTTTTTTTTATTGCCTATGTTATCAATCAATATTTTTTGCATTTCAATAAAGGGTGTAACATCTTCTTGAAATGAAATAAATAATTTGCCTTTTCGACTACGCAATGGGATTAGGTTTTGTGGCAACACCTTTTTTTCGCCTCCTTGATGTACCTTCTTCTACTGTTTTGCTTGAAACCACTTCGTATAGTATAGCTTTTTTTCCGTTTCCAGGCCTAAGAATCCTGCCTAGCCTCTGCCTAAACTGTCTGGTGCTCCCACTACCGCTTAATATAATTCCAATGGAAGCATCAGGGACATCTACACCTTCATCCAAAACTTTAGATGATACAAGTATACGGTATTTTGATTCTTTAAAATTTTTGAGTATTTCTTTTCGCTCTTCTTTGCTTGTTTGATAAGTTATACATGGAACTAACAGAGATAATGACACAGCATATGCCATATCATTGGTTTCAGTAAAAATGATTGTTTTCATTCCTCTTTGCTTAGCAATAATATCTTTTACAACTTCAATTTTGGCAAGGGGATTGAAAGCAATATCCCTTGCCATACGCCATGCCTTCAACGCATTCCTACCTTCTGTATTCCATGATCTTTGTATAAAGGAACTAAAATCCCATGGCGTAGAAATCCTCATATGGTAATGCTTTAAGTATTTTACGAATATTTCTCTCATTTCTTCATATTTTTTTATTTCATCACTATTCAGATCTACATATATCTTTCGTATTTCAAAGTTGGCAATATTCTCTTTTAATTCGTCAAAGTTCACTTCGATTATTTTTCCACCCATTAAATGTTCTAATATTTCATGGAGCATATCCGGGCGTTCATAGGTTGCAGTAAGACCCATTCTATAAGGGGAAATAAAATCTTCAGCAATCTTCCTAAAATTTTCAGATGGTAGGTGATGCACTTCATCTACTATTAACAATTTGAATTTATTCCCTAGCTCCTCTTTATAGATAAGAGCACTCTCGTAGGTTGCTATAGTTATGGGTTTTAGAGTTTTTTTACCTGCTCCATACTCACCGGCATCTATACCAATTAATCTATATATAACCTCATGCCACTGATGAAGCAGGTCTATTGTGGGGACAATAACAATTGCAGAGGACTGGATTTCCTTTATTGCTGAAACTCCAATATATGTTTTACCTGCAGCTGTTGGAAGAACAAGTACACCTTTATAAGAATTACTTATCCATGCATTTAAAGATCTTTTTTGATAATCACGTAAATCAATTTGTGCATTTATTTTTTCTATAGGAAGAAACTGAGATGCATTATCTTTATATTCTATTTTGGTTTTATTTAGCCAATTGATTATTTCGTCGTATTTTAATCCGTTAGATACATATCCATATTTTTCATCTTTGGAAAAATATGGCATTTTTTCGTTGGATACTAATAATCCATTTTTGTAGGATAATTCTATCATTTAGGTATTGATAGCATTGTTTACATAATTACTTTTCCACTATTCCATTTGCAGTTATTCTGAAAAGTACATATGAATTTATTTTTAAATTTCTGCTTTTTATAACTGTAAATTTTCTTTCTTCACTATAATTACTTACACGTTCCACTTTGTATATAGCTTTAGAAAAATTTGATAAAACCATTCCTCCTAAAGGTTCTTCTGTTTTTGTGTTTGGATTATAATGAACTTGGTTAGTAACAATTACACAAACGTCTCTTATATGGGAGATTTCTCTTATGATCTGCATTTGTTTTGATAATGCATCTATATCCATGCGTTGAGTTTCTTCGTCATAGCTTTTTCTATAAAGAATAGTTATGCTATCTACAACCAATGATTTTATCTGTTCGTTCTTTTCTATAGCTTTTTTGGCATATTCTAAGGATTCCAATAATTCATTCATTGTCTTTGGTTCTGAAATTAGCAAATTTTTCATGCTATATTCATTCCCAAAGATTTGGGCCAATCTATTCATGTTGAAAGGTTCAGTGTTTATTAGTATTGCCCAATCATTCCTTTTGATTACTTCCCTTAAAAATACAAGTACAATATTAGTTTTACCTGCACCAGCTTCTCCGTAAATTTGATTTATTATGCCTGTTTCAAACCCGCCTTCTAATACGCTATCTAGTACCGTATTTGTCGGGTATTTATCCAATTTTCTTACACCCTACTTTACTATGGTTTTTATGTATAAGATTGTTGCCTTGAAATGATTGTATAATTTACGATTGCAATGCAATATAAAAGAAATATTTTTTAATATAGAACGGATATTAAATAATAAGTGTATTTATGATTTTAAATATTCCAATTATTTCAGAAATAAACCAGATTATATATCCATATTTTGCTTTGGTATTCTTGTTTCTTTTAGCTGTGGCTATAATATTTTTTTCGTTATACATATCTGCTAAAAAAAAGATAAATATGCTGAAAAATACAGATTTAACCATAAAATATCATATAATTAAACAAGGTGAACCTAGCAAGCCAGATAATACAAAAAATATAGTAAAGAAGATTGAACCTACTAAAACTAAGGAGGAAGTGTTAGATAAAGCACCTGTAAAACCTTTACCAAGCTATGCATTAACTCCAGACCCATTGAAGAACATTTCTACTTTGATTGATTCACAAAATGAAAATCCACATGACTCCATTAAAACAGATTTGAGTAAAGATACGGATTCATTGCCATCTAGTGTAGCTTCAAATAAAGTATTGCCCGGTAAAATGGAGAATGGTATTAAAAATAAAGAGCTACCTGTTAATAGAGATAGTGCTAAAGAAGAATTTTCTGATGATGATATTAAGACTACAAAAATGGATTTAGTTGATAAAAGAATAGAGGGTTTAGTAAATAATGGAAAAAGTCATGACAACAGTGGTAATATAAAAAAAGAAGATGTTAAAAATGAGCCTATGAGCATACCACCTAATTCCGGTAAAAACGTTGATAATTCTGAGGTAAAGAATAATATTAAAGAGGATAATAAAGGTTATGATACTTCAGTTAATAACAAAATCAATAATGAAAGCAATTCCAGTTTAATAAATAATGATTTTAACAAGAATAAAGAACATGTTGAAGAAAACTCTATGTTTAAAAATGCTTTGGTTTCAGAAGGAGATACCCAGAAGGTTGATACAACAAAAAATAATAACAATGATAGATTGGCTCAGATAGATGCATTAAAGAAGGAACTGGAAAATGCTTTGGAAAACCACATTTCTAATGTTACACCAAAGTTTAATACAGATCAAAGCACCATCAAAAAAGTCCTCCCCACTATAGACAATGAAAAGGATATAAATACATCCAAACAAGACAACAACGAAAATATAAAACCAGTTACTAAAACCAATATTAACAATAACTCACCAAATATAACAGATGCTATCATAAAACCAGATGGTTCTGCTAAACCAACGAATTTAACGGATAATACCAACAAAAAAGAGCCTGTAGAAAATATACATAACAAGGATTCTTTGATTGCCAACCATTCTACAACTGATTCAAATTCATCCGTTGCCAATACAAAAAATGTTTCTGAAATTAATTCTATCGATGCTTCTAACCAATCCAACCATATAAATAGCAGCACTAATGTAAATATAAATAAAAAATCAGATGAAAAACACCAAAAGAAACGCAAAAAAGGAAAATCAAGTGGTGTATGAAAATGGCATTCAACGAAGAAGAATTGAAAAAAAAGTGGATAGAAATTTTTGAAGATAAGTCCGTTAGTACTGAAATTAGCCTTCTTAAAGAGAAATATCCTGAAAAAAGAAGCATTGTATTTTCTTTTAAAATCATTGAAAAAATAAGTCCTGAGTTTTCTATTGAATTGTTATCTACACCAGAGGATTTATTGACAAAAGGCAAAGAACTCCTTGTTAAAGAACATTTTGCGAACAGAGACGTTTCTATAAACATGATCAATTTAAGGATTACTGACATACCTGATGATTATAAAGTTCGTATTAGGGATATTAGGGCAATTCATTTAAACAAACTTATTTCCATAGAAGGTCTTGTAAGGAAAGTTAGTGATGTGAGGCCTAGATTGTTAGATGGTGTATTTAGATGCAAAAGTTGTGGTGCACATATTTTGGAACCTCAAGATGGGCTAACCATAAAATTTCCCCGTGAGTGTTATACCGATCAAGGAGGATGTGGCGCACAGGGAAATGGAAAATTTGTACTGGAACCGAAATTATCTAGATTTATTGATTTCCAGAGGATTGAAGTTGAAGAAACAGGGGATGCAATAGACACCAGCACTCAACCACAATCCCTTGAAATACATTTGCAAGATGATATAACAGGGCATATTGTTCCTGGTTTAAGGGTTATTGTTTCAGGCATTTTGAAAACCAATAGTTACGAAGGAAAATCTACTAGAAGTTATTTTGATATTTATATGGAAGCTATTTCAGTAGGCAAAGAAAAAAAGGAATATGAAGAGATTGAACTTACAACAGAGGATATTGAACAGATTAAAGAAGCTTCAAAGGACCCATTAATTGTTGATAAATTTGTTAAGTCAATATCTCCAAGTATTGCAGAGATGGATAAAATAAAAGAAGCAATTGCATTGCAGCTTTTTGGAGGTGTACCAAAACAGCTGAGAGATGGTACAAGAATAAAAGGGGATATACACATTTTGCTAGTAGGGGATCCTGGTACAGCAAAATCACAGTTGCTTAGATATGTTGCTTCAATAGCACCTAGGGGTATTTACACCAGTGGAAAATCTGCAAGCGCTGCTGGATTAACAGCTGCTGCAGTTCGTGATGAATTAGGGGATGGCAGATGGACTTTGGAGGCAGGCTTGTTAGTTCTTGCCAACAAAGGGATCGCATGTATAGACGAACTAGATAAAATGAGCAATGAAGATCGATCTAGCATGCACGAAGCTCTTGAACAACAAACAATAAGCATTGCTAAAGCGGGTATAACTGCAACATTGCCAACACAGTGTGCTGTGCTTGCAGCAGCCAATCCAAAATGGGGGAGATTCGATACGAGTGATGCAGAGGAGTCATTGCTTTCCCAGATAGATTTACCCCAAACACTTTTAAGCAGGTTTGATGCCATATTTCCATTGACAGATCAGCCAGATGAGGAGAGGGATACACGCATTGCAACACATATATTGGAGACCCATAGAAGTGGTGAATTAGATGTTTCACAAAAAAACAGACTAGATTCAGAAGAAATACCATTTGAAGGTAATAAACCATATTTTACTCCATCCTTCCTGAAAAAATATATTGCATATGCAAAAAACAATATATTTCCTGTATTGTTACCTGAAACCATGGAACACATAAAAAAATATTATATTTCAAAACGAAGCACTGGTTCTTCTAGTTCTGGAGAAGGGGGGAGACCTATTGCAATAACTGCAAGGCAACTAGAGGCATGCATTAGAATGTCTGAGGCCAGTGCAAAGCTAAGATTATCTTCAACAGTAGATTTAGAAGATGCAGAAAGGGCCATTAGCATAGAAGAATACTTCCTACAAAGGACTGTTGCCAATGCTAAGGGAACAATAGATATAGACCAGTTCTCTACGGGAATAAGCACAAAAAAACGCATGGATATGAAATCTGGGGAAAAATTTATTCGTTCATACTTTGATGAACATAAGGAGTACCCAACAGAGGAAGAGTTATTAAAATATGTAGAAGAGAAAGGTTTGGATAAAAGCAACTTTACTAGAATATTGGAAACACTACATAAGCAGGGACTTGTTTTCATGAAAAAGGATGGAGATAAGAGACGTATTGTAATTACTGATGAAGGTGCATATTAAAAAATGCCAAAAATAAGTGCAAAAATACATGAAAGTGTGAGGGGTAATGTGTTGGCAGCTGCTGATTCAGACCTTATAGGAAAGCATTTGACCTTTGATGGTGTGGATATATATATATCAGAATCATTTTACAGAAAAGTGGATATATCAGACATAGAGTTAGTAGATTTGCTTAATGAATATGACAACTGCAACCTTTTTGGTAATTATACAGTAGGTGTAGCTATAAAAAATGGATTTGTTGATAAAGAAACTGTCATGTTAATAGATAACATAATGCATGTAATTTTAATCAAATTGTAAGGGGAACAAAATGTTTTGTGTAGTATGTGGGAAAAATGAAGTTTTTATTGATAGCCAGTGTAAGGAATGTTATTTTAAGAATCATACAGTGGTCCAAATACCAGATAAAATTACCGTAATGCATTGTAAATTTTGCAATGCTGTACAAATAGGAAAAGGATGGTATAATGACATAAGTTTGGATAAAATAGTAATTTCAAACTTAAAGTTGGATAAAGGCTCAAAAATAGATTCAATATCAATAAAAATGGTTTCTGGTAACGAATACCAGGCTATTTATAATGTTACGTTAAATATATATGTTTCTACTGATTTTGACAATGCTACAGTGGTTATAGATAAGGATATTACTGTTAAAAATAATTATTCCGTGTGTGTAAAATGTTCAAGACTTAGAGGAGGGTATTATGAGGATATTGTACAGATTAGGAACTTCGATGAAATTATCACAAATGAAATTATTTCCATGATAAATCCAGAGCAAATATCTAAAGAAATTTACCTTAAAAACGGTGTTGATATTTACATTATAGACAAGCATTTTACCAAACGATTTATATCTAATATTAGTAGGTTGAAAAGCAAATACAAATTTGAAGTGACAACTAGCCGGAAGTTATATGGAAAAAAAGAAGGGGTAGATGTATATAGGACAACATACCTTTTGCGCCATTTAATATAAATTGTGGGAATACCTTTAATTTTACAATTTAATAGTAGAAAATTCCATATATGGGATATCAATATGTATAAATTTGTAAAGGGCTCGTAGATCAGCTGGAAGATCGCTACACTTGCAATGTAGAGGTCTCGGGTTCAAATCCCGACGAGTCCATAAATAATTTTGTAGATTGCATATCCAATTTTGATTTAGTTGTCAAGATAAAATAGTTGAAAACTATAAAAATATTGATGGTAAACGTGCATACCTTGTAGTCAACTACCCCTCCCTGACGGAAGGGGCTTGTTGCTGGTCTCCCCTCCACCGAGTGGAGTTTCATTGAACCGCAACGATCGGCTGG
>JBMFVL010000054.1:0-6904 GCA_049966015.1 Thermoplasmata archaeon
TATTAAATACAATGGTAACCCTTCCAATGCCCCGCTTTTATATCTGTTATACCTATAATTTTTCATTTCATCGCACCGTAGTTATGTTTATTACGCATTCTATATATATAATATTTTTTTGGTACTTACCATTTCATTTACCATTAAAATCCAGTAAAAAACAACACAAAATAAAAAACAAATAAAATCATGTCTTTATCTAACAATCGTTCCAGAATGGAAGTGATGGCATCGTTATACCTTTTCAAAACATGAATATTTTGTTGTTAAGCTCCTAATATTGATATAATATTAAATAATAACAAAACATAAGATGCAAAACATTAGTTAATTTGGTTTAAATGTATTAATAAAATTAATAAACACCTTAGTTATGTGTGTATAAGAAAGAGGTTGTTAATGAAGCGAAATTCACGAGTATGGAAAAAGAAAGGGCAGATGAGATGGAAGTGGAGAAAAAAAAGGATGAGAAGAAGAAAAAGGGAGCATAGGAAACAGAGAGGATAATCTTCTCAACTTTTTTTTTAACTTTTACATGTATTATGGTAATGGGTACTTTGGGTAACCGGGTATAGTGATGCTCGAAAAAAGGATTTTTTATATTTTTGCAGCCACTTTTTTTGTACGTATGGGGTTTGGACTTATGCTTTCTACCTTTCCTGCATACATTCTTTCTAACACCGCACTTCACCTTTCCGATTACGGTGTTATATCAACATTGAGCCCTCTTGCAGAATTATTAACAGTTCTTTTTTTTGGTGTTTATATAGACACCCATGGTAAAAAGAATGTTCTTGAAATTGGAATGGCCTTTGCTGTTATATCCATGGCGGGCATATCATTGAGCAACAATCCTTTTTTAATTTCACCTTTTATTGCATTGAATGGTGTAGCCGGTGGAACTGTGCTTACCTCTTCGCTTGCAATGATCGTCGATTTGACAGAAGTGACCAATAGAGGGAAGTATACGGGAATGTTTGATTCTATGAACATATTGGGATGGGCAATAGGATATGCAATTGGATTTATATATTTATCAATAAACCTTGCTTTACCTGTTTTGTACTTTATTGCTTCATTATTATCATTTATGTCGCTATACTTTATATCAAAAATAATATACCGGGAACACCTGTCAGGTGGATATCATTTATACACATTGAAAACTGTTTTGCTTACTAAAGATGTCATTTATACAGTCTTGCCATGGTTTATAATATATATGTTTATAGGGTCATTTCTTATTTATCTCCCCATAGGAGTTACTGGACTGAAAATACCTTTATGGGTCATTGCGATAGCAATTATCATAGGTGGTATTGGAATCATAGAGTTACAACGCTTTTTCGGGCATTTATCTGATTCATATGGAAGGTTTAAAATTATGATTATAGGAGCAGTTGGATTTGTTGGATTATTTATAGGTATATTACTTTCAAGAGTTTTCGGGTATAATTACTATATAATTTCTTTAATTGGTTTATCCGGAATCTTGGCGCTGGCTTTTGCACCTTCTTCACTTGCTTCACTGGGGGATTTGTCCAATAAAAAATTAGGTGGTACGACAATGTCTCTGTATAGCTTTGTTATAAGTGGCGGAATGATTATAGGAATACCAGCCACTTCAATTATTTACACATATTACGGTTTGGCTGGATTGACTACATTCTTTTCTTTGGCAGCCATGTTGATGTTCATACTTTTGATGCTTAAATATAGATTTGAAAAATTGCATGGTATTCAATCATTTAAATTCTAGAGAATAATATTAAAAAGTTATTTTGTGTAAACTATTTTTTTAATAGATGGCCTTTTTTTATAGAATATTTTGCCACCACAATTGGGGCATTCCATTCTAAATCCTGCCTCAACACGCATTTCTTCTTTGCATTTTACGCATCTATACATGTTCAGCTTCACCTTTAACTTCTTTTTCTACAGATTCTTTTACACTCACTTCTTCTATTTCTTTATGTATAGCTGTAGGCATTGCATACAGGTATGCACTCGATGCAACCGTTTTTCCACATTTTTTGCAATACCATACTCCTGATGATTTCCTTACCAATGTATCGTAAGAACAGTGCGGACATGTATATTTAGCAGGTAATTTTTCTATATCTAAAATTCTTTTCCTTACTTTTACACCGTACCTAGGACCAAATTTACCAGTTGACTTAACTTTTTTTGTTCTTATTGACATATTCATTGCACCCCACATGCTTGCTTAACTTTTTCCCTCAATGATTGATGTATATTCTTATTAATTTCTAATATGTTATATAACTCTTCTGTTTTAAAAGACCCGCTTCCACCTTTTTGCATTGCCCTTATATCACCATTTTCATCAACACCTACTGTAAGCCTGGCATCGGCAATTGTTTCTTCTTCTAATGTTGGATCAACTGATATGAAATTACCTATTTTTACGTAAGTTGATTCAACTGGGAGATGATCAATGGGTAATGCATCTGACCCAGAAGATTGCATATTGAATTTTTTATATGGAATTTTTGTTGACATCAACGCTGCAACCGATGCTAGGAAAGAGGCGTCAAACAGATTTCCGTCGTAATCAAGAACATGTATATCTATATAAACCATCCATACCTTTTCCCCTGGAACAATTACCAGTTTTTCTGTGTTGACCATTTTGGATTCTCTAATACCCCTATCAACAACCCTGGCTATTTCTACAGCTTCTGGAGAAGGAGGACCACCTTCAAACATGGGAGAAGCCATCGGTGTCAGTTCAACATTGGTTGTCAATATTCCAGCATTGGGAGTATCAGGAAAAGGCACCGCCGGTTCCATTTTTATTCCGGCTATAAGGCTTGTATCACCCAAAGATATTTGTGCAGAACCATCTGCATTGGAAATGATGTTTGTCAATAGGTCAATATTCCTATACTCATTTAATTTCCTGTTATCGATCCTCATTCCTTTCTTGGCAAAATTGACTATTTTTTCTTTGACCATACTATCAATAATTTCTTCTCTCATAAAAACACCTCATACATTTTCTGTTTCGATATCATCCGTTTTGTATTTGCTTTTCAATGCCTCTTTTTGCATTTCGTAAACCTGCATTGCACCTTTTTTTGCAAGTTCAATGGAGTATTTGAATTCCTCTTCAGTCATATGTCCATCCATCTGTAAAAGTGCAATTTGACCAGTGGAAGGAACGAAGGCAAAAGGTAGATCGGCCATTCCATAGTTATCTTCTTCCTTTCTTAAATCAAGTGCAATCTTTCCATCTATTTTTCCAACTGCACATGCTGTTATTAGATCTTTCATCGGGACACCTGCATCTGCTAATGCAAGGCTTCCTGCAACTATAGCGGCGCATCTTGTACCGGCGTTGGCCTGAAGTACTTCTACGTAAATATCAATTGTAGCTCTCGGATATTGCTCCAATATTAAAACGCTTTCAAATGCTTCAGATAAAACTTTGGAAATTTCCACTGAACGTCTATCTGAACCAGGTCTTTTCCTTTCGTCTACGGAGAAGGGAGCCATTGAATACCTGCACTGAACAATAGCTTTTAAAGAATTTTGCATGTGCTTAGGTCTTGCTTCTCTGGGACCATAAACAGCTGCAAGGATTTTATTTTCACCCCATTCCACATAAGCAGACCCATCGGCTCTTTTTAGGATTCCAACAGACATGCTTATTTTTCTTAACTCTTCTAATCCTCTACCATCAATTCTTTTTCCATCTTCATTTATAAGTTTCGGAACATTTATTGCGCCATCGCTACTCATTTTTTTTCACCATTTTTTGTTCTTTCCAATTATTTAAAATGTTTTTTATTGTATCTGTTAGCCCATTTTTTTGGGCCTGAGAATTTATTATTTCAATGATATGTATAGCTTCACTTATTTCATCACCGTTTTTACCATCTATCCAGATAACACCGTTGTTTCCTACAATAATGCGGCAATTTAAATATTCTTTGATCATTGAGATCATTGAACCGCTTTTCCCTATTACTCTTGGAACTTTGGAAGCCGGTATGGTGATTGTTATACCAGACTCAATTTTTTTCTTTTCTACTTTACCCATTTTTGTCATTGATATTGTTATGTGTTTAGTTTCATCTACATGGCTTACTTCAGCAAGTACAAGGTCACCTATTTTAAGAAATTCAGTCAATTCTTTTTTTCCTATTTTCCAAGGAACATCATTCACATGCAAGAAAGCCGGATAGATAGAATTTATATCAACCATCCAGTTGGAGTTTGCAACTTCGGATATTGTTCCTATTACTATATCCCCTACGTTGGGGAAATATTTACTTTTTAAAGGGATTACATTGACGTAGTTGTTTTTTATTGATTTTATACCCATATAATATGAATATATATCATTACCTACGTAATAAGCTCCGTTGCCTATTTTCATACTTTTATCCCCTACTAATTCGCCAGGTAGAACAAGTACTCTTTTCTCTTTAATTTCATTGCTATCTTCAGACATAAAAATCTCACTTTACAACTTTAATTTCACATGCACCATGGAGTTTGTCATTTATTTTTTGAATAAAAGTATTTTGCATTCCGCCAGGTATTTCTACAAGGGCGCTCCACGATCCATCATTCAGCCACTCATCTTTTAGGATCTTCCCACTGCTTTTTATTTCATTAATAACTTTTCCGTAAAATTCACCTTTAACTTTGAGCTGTATTTTAACTTTGTCGAATTTAAGGGGTAACAACACCCTCAGTTCTTTTAAAATTTCTTCTATCTGGGAGTCAATTTTTTTAAATGGATCTATTTTGACTTTTAACTCAGATAGGGCCTTTTCAATCCTTTGTGGTGGATGGGGTGCACCCGTATGAGGATCAACGGAATTTATGGATATGTATTCGATAATTTGCCTTTTCTTCTCCTCCATTAATGTCCTTCTTTGCTCTGTTGTTAATTGAACTTCCCCTTCCCTAATAATTTTCAATACAATTTCTTCATATGGGAGACTTCCAAATACCTTAACAACATTTTCTTCCGCTGCCTTTTCTCCCTTCCTTGCATTTTTGAATATAATATCACTTGCAAGAATATCTGAAAGAACCACGTTTTTCCCGTCTTTAACCATCTGTACTGCTTTTGGATCAACAAGAACTTCGAAGTGAAGATCTCCTTTTGAATACCTTGCAATAACAGCGTCGTCTACATTTACCATTAATAAGAACCCCTATATTAAAATGTTAAATTGGTTATTTAGTATTTTTTCTTTTATTCAAGTATTTTTGTACTTCATCATCGGACAATTGTCTGTATTTCATATCATCCTCTATTACTGCCATTTCTACGTTGACTATAGCCTGCTGATTTTCTTCCGTAGATTTGGAAAAAGCTTCTAGACACATCATTACTGCATCATCTAAAGACATATCTTCTTTGTACTTCTGTTCAAAGTAATCCATAACCACGTTTCTATTTCCACCTATACTTGTTGCCTTGTAAGCGCTGTAAGAACCGCTTGGATCCGTTTCGAATATATGCTTTCCTTTTGTATCTATTCCACCGATAATAAGAGATGTCCCGAATGGCCTTACTCCACCGTATTGGGTATATTGTTGCTCATAATCGCACACTTTTTTAACCAAAACATCCACCGGGATATTTTCACCGTAGGTGATTTTGTTCATCTGCGAAGCGATACGTGCATAATCAACAAGTGCCCTTGCATCGGCCATTAATCCTGCACTTGCACATCCTATATGGGAATCGATTTCACATAACTTTTCTATAAACGTAGGGTCTATTAATTTGCTATTTGTTCTTTTTTCAGCGATAAACAGTATGCCATTTTTGTATATTACTGCAGCTGTTGTAGAACCTCTTCTTACTGCTTCTCTTGCATATTCTACCTGAAATAATCTACCATCAGGAGAGAAAACTGTTATTGCTCTATCATATGCCATTTGGCCAGGTTGCATGTCCATATTTACACCTTCATTTACATTGCTTATAGTTCATACCAATATAAAATTTATCCTTCTCTCTTTCTTACTTTTTTTGAATGAACCCTTACAATTTCAGAAGCTATTGCAGTACCTTTTCTTAAAGATTTATGCTTTGTTACTATTCCCGTTATTAGAAGATTTTGTTTGTTAACTTTTATTACATCCCCTACTACAAAAGTTTCGCCAGGTGGTACATCGATGGATATGCTTTTGGTATAATCCTTCATGTTTATAGATATTTTTACTGTTACGGTATCGTTTATGGTACCCCATATAGTAGATATATTGGTAACGGGCAATCTTTTTCTTGGTTGGTGCAATAAATTTTCTAATTTTGTTATTCTTATATGCATTCCCTGGTAGGGTAAGATATCACCTACTTTGAGCTTATCGTATTTATCAAAATTTACAATGGCTGTTGAAGTTGAAGCGCCTTTGCTATAAATTAGCCTTATATCTATTCCTGTTTTTTCCTCTTTCAAGGATACGGTATGTTTAGAGGATACACCACATACAGTACACTTACCTAGAAACACTGTTGTGTTTTTTCCAGTTGTTTTTTTTAACACCTCGTGGGGTGTTTCTTTTTTACACACTTCACAATAGAAGGGTACCATCAATATTGTCATTTATACACCATCTCTGGATCAATATGTTTATTTCCTTATAGGATTCTTTTAATCTAAACAAAAGGCATCAATCAATATGGATTAATTAGTTTTGCTGGGAACAATACCTCTCATTTATGGGGCTGTCCGAATTTGAATCGGAGTCTCAGGCTCCCAAAGCCCGAAGGATCGACCAAGCTACCCCACAGCCCCCTTTTATGTTGTAGATAATGTTAGTATTATTTATATATTTTATCTAACGTGAGCGGGAAGACCCCTTGACTTGGCAAGGGGATGAAAGCGTAACATTAATAATCTACTCTGCA
>JBMFVL010000055.1:0-6848 GCA_049966015.1 Thermoplasmata archaeon
GGGGCAGATCAGATAAAAATAGTGGAGACGTACCAGAGAAGGTGGAATGTGGAAGTTATACATAGGGATCTTAAGCAGGACGGGATAGGGCGAATATATCTCCGGGGATTATGCAAGACAGAGCTGTACCTCCGTCTCATAGTTACCGGTAGAGTGCTCCTCGAGATATCTAGCATAAGATCCCTTCATAAATATCAAAGTATTCCTGAAAAAGTAGAGATTCGTAAAAGGTGGATAGGATTTGAATATCTTGAAAAATTAGTGAAAGGGTCTAGGAGATATGGAAAACAATTTTTGGAGGCATTGAAGCAATCACTGACTAATCCCTATAAATCTACAAGGAATTCTTTCATGAATTATAAAATTTACATAAAGATACCGTTATATAATTAATGCAAAACTCTATTAATCTTTTATATACCTCTTCTTTTAATAAGGCATCAATTAAGGTAATAAAATTGTTTTTGGTATCTAATAGAAATTTGTGGATTAAATATATATATGATAATGTGTTAATAATTATATGGAATTAGACAATAGTAAAATAATGAATATTGTGAACAGATACAACAAGGAAGACATAACAATTGCTACGCTGTGTTCTCATTCTAGTTTGCAAATTTTCTATGGTGCTAAGAAGGAAGGCTTTAAAACGTTAGGGATTGCTAAAAAAGAGATACCTAGGTATTATGATGCATTTCCTTTAGCAAAACCAGATAAGTTTCTTGTTGTTGATGAATATAAGGATATTTTGAAATATGAAGATTATTTAGTAAAAAATAATGTGATAATAATCCCCCATGGTTCTGTTGTTGAGTATATAGGAGGAGAAAATTTCAAAAAATTGAATGTACCTGTTTTTGGAAATAAAAATGTTATAGACTGGGAATATAATAGAGAAAAAGAGAGGTTTTGGTTAGAAAAAGCAGGGATTTCTATGCCAAAAAAGGTTTATGATCCTAAAGATATCACCTTCCCAGTTTTGGTTAAGTTATTTGGTGCTAAAGGAGGTAAAGGATTTTTTATTGCTAAAAATTATGAAGAATTTAAGGAATTTGAACCCAGGGTACCATATACAATACAGGAATATGTTGTTGGAACACGATATTATATACATTTTTTCTGGTCAGCAATTGATAACACTGGATATAAATTGA
Source organism: Thermoplasmata archaeon (assembly GCA_049966015.1). Lineage (GTDB taxonomy): Archaea > Thermoplasmatota > Thermoplasmata > Lutacidiplasmatales > JAMCUS01 > JBMFVL01. The sequence continues at coordinate 1,158 of JBMFVL010000055.1, forward strand.
AAAAGGGGTCACTTCAAGTATTGGGTATGGATAGAAGGGATGAGGCTAATATTGATGAAATGTATAAATTGGGATCTCAGGAATATTTAAGGAAATTAAATATTACTCCGACTTTTGTTGTTACAGGGAATGCCCCAGTAGTACTCAGAGAGTCTTTACTTCCAACAATATTTGATTATGGTGAAAAATGTATCAATGCATCTATTGATTTGTTTGGTGGATTAATAGGTCCATTTTGCTTGGAAACCATTGTCACAGACAAATTGGAAATAAAAGTATTTGAAATTTCTACAAGAATTGTTGCAGGAACCAATTTATACATATCTGGGTCACCTTATTCAGATATGATAGAAGATAATTTATCAACTGGAAGGAGGATTGCCATTGAAATTAAGAATGCAATTAATGAAAATAAGTTAAACGAGATACTTACTTAATCACTTAACTCAATACATAGAGTAACCTAAAAATAAATTCTTAACAGATAATGTTAAGACATGTAAAGCATTACAAGAATAGGTGTTATCAATGAATGTGTATGAACAATTGGAAAAATTGAATATTAAATTACCATCATTGGCGAAACCGGTAGGATTTTATATACCAGCAATAAGAGACCATGAAGATTTTTATACCTCAGGTATGCTTCCTTTGATAGATGGAAAACTAGTGTATCAAGGGAAATTGGGAGATGAACTTTCAACGGATCATGGAATGAAGGCAGCAGAAATATCAACTATAAATTGTTTATCTGCTTTACATAGTATAATATCACTGGACAAATTAAGGATCATAAGAGTAGAAGGGTACGTTAATTCTACACCTTCTTTTACAGACCATAGTAAAGTTATGAATGGGGCATCTGAGTTAATTTATAAAATATTTCAGGAAGATGGGTTGCACACCAGAATTGCCATTGGAGTTTCTTCATTACCGATGAATTCCCCTGTTGAAGTTGTATTGGTTGCTAAACTGAAATAAAATGCAGCATAAGCCGAACATCAGACCAAAGTATGCTTACATAGCAAATTAGTTTGACAAAATATATATATAACATCTTACACTAAATAAATATAGCAAAGGGGATGGGATGCAAATGTCTGAAAAAATAAAAATAAATGGTAGATGGTTAAGCAAAATGGATAAAACAGCAAAAGAATGGGCAAAGAACAACAGTGTAGATAGCTTTAAAAAACTAGTAAGTGAACTGGAAAGTATAGACGAAGATGTAGCAGAACTCAAAAAATTGGTAAGTGATCTTGAAGAGATGGCATACGCTATTAAAATAACAGAAGATGCGGTAGAAACAGAATATTTAGGGATAGAAGCAGTCTTACACCCAGAAGAAATTGCAACTGAAGCTTAACTACTTTAACCTTTTAAAACACATATAATTTTTGTTTACGTACACTCATTTTATAGTATTACTTTCTATTTTTAGTATAGCTTTTTAAGGCATTACAAAAAAAATTATTAAAAAATAGAATTTATGGTACTCTGTGCCTAGTAGATACCCTTGCTTCATCTTTTTTAGTTACGTTTAAACGCCATGAACCCAATACCAGGAATACTAGGAGCACAACTGTTAAAACTATGATGTATCCAAATTTGTCAGTATTGTTAGCATTTGAGAATATAGTACTTAAATACAAAAAGCCCATTCCAACCACAAAAAAGAATATTGTTCCACCTTTGGATATAGAACCATAGTTTAGAAAAGCAAATGTAAAGTAAAAAGCTATTGCAAATAATATTGCAATTATACCAGATACTAATAATCCTGTAGGAAGATTATTAGGATATACAAAAAACAATACCCATGCTATGATAGCGGCCAGTATGAAAATTATTACCCCAAATATGAGGTATCCCATTGAACTTATTTTATTGTTTGTCATAATTTAATTATCTTTTAACCAATATTTATATTTTTGTTATTTTTAAAACCCCATTTAATTATATAAAAATGAAAATAATTTTTAATTAATTGTTAATGAAAAGTTTTTTTATGTAGAAAATGATATCTTTTAGTGATATGGAAGATAAAGAGGATATAAGTGGAACCATCGGTAGGTATTCTATTGAGGAAGGCCGGAAAAAAAGCTTAATAAAGATTAATTCTAATATATACCATATAGCCAAGAAAGAACTCAATGACCTTGATAAAAAATTATCGGATACATTAACTGGAGAAGAAAGGGCATACACACTTCTTACAATAAAAAAAGCAAAAGAATCAATGAAAAAATTAATAGAAGAAAGAATTAAAAAAATATCTTCTTTAGCATTATTATACTATTTCCATCCCTCTTCTTCAGAGACTACTGACATTAATAACATGGCAGATGAAGAAAGAGAACTTTATCATAATATAAAAAATTTACTGAATACATACATTTCTGATAATTTTGACTATTTATACAACACAAAAAAGAATGACATGACAAAACCCAAAACAATGGAGATTCATGATGTGGAATATAATGAGGAGAAACATATCCTTGTAAGGGCACTGGAAGATATTGGAGATATAGCATGGCTTAACAACGAAACATATCGTATATATAGAGAAGATTTGCTTTATTTGCCATTGCCACTTGCAAATGAACTGCAGAAAAACAAGAAAATAGAGATATTAAATATATAAAGGTCATTGATGAACAAATTGTATTATGCAAAAATAGCAATGGACCTACCATTGCTTGCTGAAGATGAGCTAAACTCAATACTAAATTCTTATGGATATATTGTTAAGCCATATATTGTGCAAGGGCATTTTTATTTTTTTGAATCTAGAGAAATAGATAATAAGGTTTTATATATAGCATTTAAACGGGCTGGACTTATCTTTGAGATAGGAGAGATTATAGATTTGGAGTTATTGAACATTATAATAAAAGATAATAGAATACTTGTATGGGAAGATGACCATATATCAGATGAAACGGTAAAAATTTTAAGTAATGCCAGAGAAATTAATCAATATGGCCATACAGATTTAAGGTTTAGGGTATTTAACATAAACGAAACAAAGCATTTTGGGAAAATAATATATTCAGAAAAATTTCATGCTAAGATGGATAAAAAGCTAAAGTATGTTGTTTCATATCCTACTGTATTGCCAAATAGATTAATGAAAGCTATGATCAACCTTGCATACGTCAAAGAGGGGGATAATATATTAGACCCTTTTGTTGGAACCGCTAGAATTTTAATGATAGCTTCATTGATGGGCATTAATGGGTTGGGCATAGATGTCGATTTAAAAATGATCGCTTTGGCAGAGAAGAATATAGATATAAATAATTTGTCAGATCATGTTAAAATTAAGCAGGGTAATGCTATGAACCTGGAAAATATCAATGAACCGGTAAACGGTATTGTAACAGACCCACCTTATGGGAAATCTTCTTCTTTAAAAGGTGTATCCATAAAAGAACTGTATACTAAATCACTTGAAGCAATGGAAAGGATATTAGATAATAATAGATATTGTATAATGATATTTCCAGACAAGGCACTTATAGAATTAGCCAGTCCATTTTTTAGTATTAGAAATATATATCCATCAAGGGTGCACAAATCCCTTACTAGGTACATAACACGCATGTATAAGTTATAAAATAGGGGGGGATTACAAAATCCAAGCTTATGTAGGTGGAATTAAACTATAAGTTTGGCTGATTGTATTGCCACCATTAGAGTTTACATCTATAACTATAGTCGCAATGTAATCACCCTTTGGAACCGTAAATTCAAAAGTATAATGAATTGTCTGTGTAGAATTGATTAAAAAAGAATAGGAATACACGTCTATGAACATGTTATGCAAATCTGTAGAGTTCACATAGGTTACACTCTTTATTTCTTTCATAAGGGAGGTATTGTAAGTATAGTTTTCAGTTATGTTTATGTTCGTATTGATATAGTAATTGTAAGGATCACTGTTAGTTACATTCATCAAAATGTAAAAAGTAGTGGTACTCATTTTAACAATTGAATGTTGGGGGTAAAAGGTTGTAGAATAATTAAAGCTTGGCTGGGACAGGGGAGTAATAATAAAAAGAGATACCAGCAAAAAAGCAGTTATTCCTACCAATACATATCTGTTTTTTTTCATTGGAGTTACATCATTAAGTGGAGGTGGATGAGACACGCCTATCAATATTATTAATAATGCAAATAATATCCATCCATCATAGGATATGAACCCTATTACTATTAAAAAAGCTACGCAAGCAAAGCTTATATAACGTGGTACTTTGACACCCAATGCTCTGAATATATGCCCACCATCAAGCTGCCCAGCTGGTATTAAATTTATAGCTGTTACAAAAAGGCCTACCCACCCAGCTAAAGCCATTGGATTAACAGCATTTACAGGATTTACATGGTACATTGAAATTATAATGTACCACAAAGCAGAACTTCCTAAAAGCAATGTATTGGGTGTAACTGCAGATGATTGTATTGAAAGAGAGTTGGATAAAAATAGCCCTATAAAAGTAACAGGTAAAGCAACTAAAAGGCCTGCTAATGGTCCAGCAATCCCTATATCTATCAAAGAATCTCTATCTGGCATAGGGTCCCTTAAGCTTATAAATGCCCCCATTGTTCCAAACAAAAATGGAGGGGGAACTGGAATAAAAAAAGGTAATGAAGCATTTACTTTATGATATTTAGCTGTGAAATAATGACCTAATTCGTGGGTTCCAAGGATAAGCATTAAAGGCATTGAAAAAAACAATCCACCGTATAAAACATCATTCCACCCTATTGTAGATTCACCAACATAACTGCTCCATATTGTAGCACCTGCGTAAATAGTGGTTAGAATTGTTGCAATCAATAATACAACATTAACCCATATCCCCCATGGGTTGTTTGGTCTTTTCTCTCCTACAAGTATATGATACTCCCCTCCTTCTTTGGATAAAATAGGGATATAATTCATAACCATAAGTTCTTTACGTAATTTTTCGAATTTAAGATGAATATCATTCTCGTTTACATTTACTTTGAACAATATTCCAACATTTACAATATTGACTTCATATACTACAAAATATTTGGAAATAACCATTTTTATAGCATCTGTTTTAGTGTCATAAGTTGGGTTAAACATGTCAACTACTCCTCGATAAAGCCTTGGAACTTGGTGCCATACTCCCCTTTCCATTCTCACCCATCTGCGCTGGACTCAATGCTTCCGATGCTGTATCCTTTGAACTCTGAACAAGTGCATATGGTAGTGTAGGTATCCTATCCTTTACCGTTCTATATGTCCCTTTGTTTAGCATGTTCTTGTTGAATGTTTTATTCTCAACCCCATAGTCCAAAACTATCTGTGTAGCTTCTTTGAACTGTTTTGACGTTTCAATTAATGCATTATTGTAAGGAAGCTTCAGTTTAATAGTTCTAAACATTATTCATTAGAATGTAATTGATATCAATAAACTTTTCTATTGGTGAAAGTCAGCATATTTCCTCCCTGAAGGTCGGAGTTTTACCGCTTACCCCAACACCCTAAAATAATCTATAAACTTGATTTTACTATGCTAGAATATATTCTAACCTTAACTACTCAATTTTTATGGAATATATTACAATAATGTTTGTATTACCTAATAGGTTATATGACGTCAAAAGAACCTTGGATTGAGAAAATAGTTAAAGAAGCTAAAAAAATCT
>JBMFVL010000056.1:0-6785 GCA_049966015.1 Thermoplasmata archaeon
TAGTTTCATTGCCCCCATTATACATAAATCACTTATGCATAGAAACATATATAAGATTTTCTACAATTTTTGTATATAACATAATTGGATTTAACCTTTTTATTTACTACTTTGGGGTTTGCCTTTGTAAATTTTCATATATTAATAATGTAATACGTATATTTAGGATGATTTTATTACAATGGAGTAATTTGCTGTTATGGCTTGCGTATTTTTTGATTTCTACTGATATTGCCGTCTTTATACGTATAGCAACAATAGATATGGTTCATGACCTATCAAAAAAAAGTGAAATTGAAGTTTGCTATTCCTGCCCTCTATACAGCCTTAAAAAGGAGGGAAAAGTGTGTGACAATAAATGTGATTTTTATCATCTTGATCAAAACGTCAATTCAATAATATTTGCTTTGGCATGGGTAACTTCTTTAATTGCTATAGCTCCTTCACAATTCATAAATTTCTTTCTTCCACCCCAACTATCAGGTGACCCTTATATAATTGTGTATCTGCTTGTTTCACTGTTTGTTTTTTCTATATTTATTGTAGTATTGCTGCTTTATCAGTCATCCATTACCCATAACAGGTATGCATTCAATTCTATTCTTTCCATTTTTACTATAGTAATGATTTTTTTTGTTGCTATCATATACACCAATTTTATTGGGTATGTAATTTTAATCGCACTTATTTCTTTGCTGTTGTCCCATAACTTGATATCTCTTGGATATATAAAAACCAATTACAGTTTTTTGGCCGTTCCCATTATAGCGATATACATATTCTTTATAATAATGGTCATCAGGATTATCCAGATTATTGAGTTAGGAACGGGCATTACTCTGTAAAGGTAACATATATTGCCCTTTCCTTGATAGCTTTAATCAATTCATTATATACCTTATCTACAGGATAATTTTTCTGCTCCTTTATTCCATGCACCCTCAATGTTACACTGTTGTTTTCGATTTCTTTATCTCCAACTACCGCAACGATGGGTATTTTTACAATTTCGCAATTTCTAATACGCTTGGCTAATGTGTCATTGTTTATCAATTGTGAACGAATCCCATTCATTGAGAAATAATTGTGCAATTTAGAGGCATAATCATAGTGCTTTTCACTTACTGGTAAAAACGCAATTTGAACAGGGGTTAGCCATATTGGAAGCCATCCTTTAAAATGTTCGATCAATATGCCCATAAAGCGTTCTATTGAACCGTAAACAACTCTATGTATAATAACAGGCCTCTCTATAGTACCTTTTTCAGATTCATATCTCAAATCGAATTTTATTGGTAGCTGAAAATCAAGTTGTATTGTTGCGCATTGCCATGTTCTGTTATAAATATCTTTTATATGTACATCGATTTTGGGACCATAAAATGCACCGTCACCTTCATTTATTTTGTAATTTATATTTTTGCTTTTCAGCGCCTCTTTAAGTGCATTCTCTGCTTTGTCCCATAATTCATCGCTACCCATTCTATCTACAGGTCTTGTAGATAATTCTACGTGGTAGGGCAATCCGAACAACGAATACACATTGTCTACAATAGCAAGGACATCTGATACCTCCTCTTTTATCATGTTTTCAGTTATGAATATATGTGCGTCATCCTGGGTAAATTGCCTGAGCCTTTGCAATCCATGAACAGTACCAGCCCTTTCATATCTGTATACAGTTCCTAATTCTCCTAATTTGAGGGGAAATTCTTTATAGCTGTGGGATTTTGTCAAATATATAATAATCGCGCCAGGACAATTCATAGGTTTGATGGCAAAATCCCTATCTTCCACATTTGAAATGTACATATTCTCTTTGTAATGGTCCCAATGCCCTGATCGTATCCATAAATCTTTGGTAAGTATTGTGGGAGTCATAATCTCTTGGTACCCTGCCTTGTAATGTATTTCCCTATACAGATTTACAAGTTCATTTTTTATTATAGTACCATTATGATGCAAGAATACACTGCCAGGGCTTTCTTCATGGAAGGAATATAAATCCATGATTTTTCCTATTTCTCTATGGTCATATTTTTTGGCTTCCTCTTGCTGGTTTATATAATCTTTCATCATAATTTCAGATGGAAAAGATATACCGTATATTCTCTGCAATATTGGTCTGGTTTCATCACCTTTAAAATGGGCAGAGGATATTGAAGTTATTTTAAAAGCTTTAATATACGACGTATTTGGAATATGTGGACCATGGCATAGATCAACAAAATTTCCAGATTGGTATATCGATACTACATCCTCTTTTATTCCATCGATAATTTCTATTTTGTATGGATTGTTTTTAAACATTTCGTATGCAACGGGTTTTGTAATGTTTATCCTATTGAAGGTATGTGCATTTTTAATGATTTCATTAATCTTTTCTTCTATTTTTTTAATGTCGTCTGCAGATATTGGCTTCATGTCAAAATCATAATAAAACCCTTCGTTTATAGGTGGACCTATAGTGGGTTTTGCATCAGGATATAAAGAGGTTATTGCCATAGCCAATACATGCGCAGAAGAATGCCAGAAAACCATTTTACCTTCAGGATCATCAAAATATAATGGCTCGATTAAAGCATTGTCAGTAATCATAAAATTCAGGTCTTTTAATTGCCCATCTACTCTAGCTACAATTACTTCATATACCTTTTTTCCTATTTTTTTGTGCAATATATTGAATATCGTGTCCGGTTTTTCCAGAAACATTTTGCTCTCGTCTTTAAAGGTTATTTCAATCATTTTTACTACCTCTTTTTATTTTTTCTGAGAGTACATCTGCTGCTACGTATAACGGCTCCCATGCCGGTGAAAAAGAAGGGGAATAAGAAAAATCAATGTTCATGATATCATTTAGTGTATATTTTTTCATCATCGCACTTGCCAATACGTCAATACGTATAGCAACACCTTCGCCCCCTATTATAGAAGCACCTAACAAGGTTAAGCTTCTTTCATCTACTATCATTTTGATATATAATTCTTTATTATCTGGATAATATCTTGCTCTTGTATTTGTCTTTATTGTATTGCTAACAGGTTTAAAATTTAATTCTCTTGCTTTTTTTTCATTTATACCAACAACACCGTATTCCAGGTCAAATACTTTTACAACTTCTACAGAGGCATGCCCGTAATAAAATTTTTCGCTATTAGCTGCATTTGATCCTGCAACCCTGCCTTCTTTGTTAGCTATTGATGCAGTGGGATGGTACATCAATGTTCCAGATATTACATTTTTCGATATGGTGCAATCACCTGCTGCATATACATCTTTAACGTTAGTTTCCATTTTTTCATTCACTATAATAGCATTGTTTAAGGTGTTTACATTGGAATCTTTTAGGAAAGAAGTATTGGGAACAATGCCTGTTGCTATAAGCACATTTTCAGTCTCAATCTTTTCTCCGTTATTTAATGTCACGGATTGTATTATTCCTTTATTACTTTGTATTGATAATATTTCTACGTTTAATTTGAGTTTTATCCCATTGCTTAATAATTTGTTTTTTAATAAAATTGAAAAATTTTCGTCTTCTTCACCTAATATTTTTGAAGAATGGGATACAATTGTAACCTCTTTGTTGGATTTAGACCATGCTTCTGCCATCTCAATTCCTATATAACCTGCGCCAATAACTAAAATTTTCTTGGCGTTATTAGTGGAATTTTTTAAAGCAATTGCATCTTCAAGGTTTCTTATAGAAAATACATTTTTGTATCCCTTGAACATGGATGGGATTTTTGGTGTTGCACCAGATGATATTATCAATTTATCATAACTTTCTTTTTTAATTTCATTTTCATTTGTGTATGTTAATGTTTTTTCTTCTGTATTAACGTTTATAACTTCAGACTTTGTTTTTACATTGATACCCCTTTCCATTGTGAATTTTTCAATAGGATAATGGACCAGGTTTGTTTCTTTTATTATGCCTTCAATATAATATGGTATCCCACATGCAGAATATGATACAATATTGCCTTTCTCAAAAACTGTTACCTCAGTATCTTTATTTATCCTTTTTATTTTAGAAGCTGCACTCATACCTGCAGCATCTCCACCTATTATCAATACTTTCATTGCAAATCTAGATTTTTTTTATAGATTATAGTTATTTAAACATTTATAATGGAAGTTAGTTGAAAAGGATTAACCTGCTTCTTTTCTATTAAACAATGCTTTTTATTTGACAATATAGTTAAATATGTGAAATGATGTTAGTTATAAATAAAATTAGTGATTTTATGGATAGATGTGTTACAGGTATAAATGATTTAGATGTCATTCTGGATGGGGGCATACCCAAAGGTAACATGATATTGGTTGCTGGGAGTGTAGGTACTGGAAAAACTACGTTGTCAACAGAATTTTTGATACATGGAACCGAGAGGAAGGAAAATGGTTTATTCATTTCAGTAACAGAAACTACAAAGAAATTGATAAGTAATTTGGACCATTACGAGTTTTTTGATAGTAATGCAATAAAAAACCAGAATTTAACCTTTATTGATGCTGCCTCAATTTATGAATTGCTGGGATTGAAAAAAGGGGATCTTACACTTGAAGAGATTTATTTTCTAGTCAAGGCTATCATTGAGATCGTAGATGAAAAAAATATAAAGAGATTGGTGATAGATTCAATAACATCAATTTCGTTCAGGTTTAGAAATGAAGAAAAGATAAGGAATTTTATGCTTTTGCTGGCCAAGCAGCTTTCTGAAAGGGGGTGTACATCTATCATGGTTTCAGAGATACCCCCAAATGAAAAAAAATATTCTTCATATGGTGTAGAGGAGGCTATTTCTGATGGTATAATACTTCTTAATAATATGGAAAGAGGAGGGGATTTGCTCAGAACTTTGCAGGTTGTCAAGATGAGAGGTTCTTCTCATTCAAGAGCTAAATACGTAATGGATTTGACACCGATAGGTATTTTAATTGTTCCACTACTGAGGGGAGGGTTGTAGATGAGTAAAACTAGCATTGTTATAGAAAGGCTGAAAGAAGTAAGTGAAGGGACAGCCGTAGCAATTAAAATAGGTGAGATCAATTACGCAGATAATTTTTTATCAGTAATGGAAGCTATTTTGAAAAATTATACAGTTGAAAAAAACTTAAAGCCTGTTTATCTATCCATAACTACTCCTGCCTCAATATTAATGAAAATTTTTGAAGCGTTTGGAATAGATGTAAATAACATCATTTTTGTGGATGTTATTTCTAACATGATGATGAGTGGTAATAAAGATTTACTTCATAACGTTATTTACGTAGAAAGCCCAACAATGTTAGAATATATAATGCTAAAGGTAAGATACATAATAAGAAAAAATCCCAATGAAAAGCTATTTGTTGTTATTGATTCAGTGAATAGCCTTGCAATTCATAACAATTACAATATAATGATTGAATTTATACATATGCTTGTAAATAACTTGAAAGGCATGGGTGTTTATACAGCATTGATAGCAATAGATTCTGGTGAAAATGTGGAACAGATAAACAACATGCTAAACCTTGTTTGTGAAGAAACCATCAATGTAAGGGAGGGATAAAATTATGTCTTTGTTGTTAACAGGGATATCTCAACTAGATGATGAAATAAAAGACGTTTTTTCAACCGGATATTTGTTTACTTTCATGGGTTCTCCTGGAAGTGGTGTTGAATTGATTGCAAAGCAATTTGCTACAACTGGAGTTGACAAACAAGATGTCTTGTATGTGACTACAGGTGAAAGGGAAAATGATGTCAGAGAAACTTTAAAACGATTTGGCTGGGGAACAAATATGCACATTATGAGCATAGGTGAAGATTTTTACAGTTCTACTTTATCCAAGGATATTAACATTAGCAAATCTAGGGAGGAAGGGCTTAATTTAAACAACATTATAGAGGTTACTGAAAGCAATTTATTGCTTGAAGAGTATTTTACCCCTAATTACCTTACTAAAGTGATTTACGAACTTTCCAAGCTTACTCCACCTATGAGGCTGGTTATTGACTCTATTGACTTTTTCATTGAACAATACGAAGCCAAGAATGTAATGCCTTTTTTAAGGTTGCTGAGGGCATATGCACTCCAGTATGATGGCGAAATATTGATAACAATGACTAGCAATATGTATGATAAAATGATTGAAAATCTAGTGGAGAATATTTCAGATGCTGTATTTGTATTATCAAAAGACCTTATTGAAAACCATTTTGAAAAGAAATTTATCATATGGAAAATAAGGGATCATCCAGAAAAAAGCAAAATTTTTAATTATGATTTCAAGGAAAAAGGGTTTGTGTTTTACCAGGGGAATGATGTTGTATAAACCATAGCTAAAAGAGTCTAAATGATGGATATATGATATATGGAGGTACAATCTATGTTGAATATTACATTGGATATTATTATAGGATTATTTTACTGCCTTTAGATTAAATATTGATTGATATCCTTTCATTATTATCTGTGATTATAATCTATTATTATCCTTTTTGAATTCTATTGATATCTCTACATCACTTCCTTCTACTGTTACCACCCCTTTATCTGGATCTGCTTTGTACCTTCTATTTATTGTACTCACTTTGTATTCATACACTCATTGCATCCATTCCTGTTTAATCTATGCCATATGGAGTTGCATTCGATTCTTCTAATGGATATCTTTATGTTACAAACTCTGGTTCTGGTACTGTTAGCGTAATATCAACTCAGGTTAAACCCGTTATTATAGATTATTATGTGAAATTCACAGAATCTGGATTGCCATCTGGAATATCATG
>JBMFVL010000057.1:0-6744 GCA_049966015.1 Thermoplasmata archaeon
CGTGAGTTTGGTCATTGGATCATAAGATTTCTTATTATGTAATTGATTTCTCCCTATATATAGGAAATGATTTCGGGATACTACAAACTTCAATAAATATCAAAAAATATATAAGTATGTTAAATTATGATTAATCGGTGTTTTAAAATGTCATCAACCTATGTTCCGCCTGTGCCTGGAAGTGATCATGCGCCATACAACAATCCACCAAGTACTACAAACACTCAAGCGATATTCCCTCCTCCACAGAATCAGCAACCTATAATGTATCAACCTCAACAGCCTTTGCCTTTTACCCCCTCGAAATCAATTGGTGAAAAAGTATTCGGCGATTCTATTGGCTTTGTGTTCCTAGTATTGTTCATGATACTTTTGGTGGTTGGGTTAATAGTAGGGTATACAAGTGCAATTCCAAATACATCTAACAGCTATGGTGTTGTGTCGCTGGACGGTATATACGCTGGAATAATCCTTATTTCCATCTCTTTAGCCATCTTAATATTTTACTTATTAGGAACTGCCATAAATAGGGTGGATTACCAGTTAGATATAAGAAAATATATCATGATCGCAGCTATTGTTGCTATCGTGCTGATGTTCCTGATATTTTCGATTCCTGCTGGCAAAGTAATCTAAACAAACTATTTTTTTAATAGAGGTTTACCCGCTAATGCTCAATTCTAATATATGTCCTTACTGCCATGCACCCATAGGCTATGAGGACAAGAAATGCAAATACTGTCTAAAAGAAATTATATGGTGTCCAAAATGTCATTCTCCTATGGCTTCTAACTTAACAACATGTTTAAAATGCGGTTCTTATTTATTAGATGAACCGTTTTTAACAGTAAAAATATGGATTGAAGGATCTATTTTTGTGGGGGATTCATGCAATTTGAGGTTATGGATATCCAATGTAGGAAATGCAAATACAAAAGTTAATTTCTCGGCCAAAGCTGATAAAGGAATTGAACCTTTACAATTTTCAGATGTATTCGACAACATAATCCCAAGTACATCCATAGACAAATCTTATAAATTTACGATCAAAGAAAAATCCCCTATCAAGATTCAGGACATCAAAATAGAATACTCCAAAAAAAAAGGGGGACAAGAAACCATAAACCTGTCCCCTATAACATTCAATACACTCGGGAAACCCCTTGCCAAATTATTTGCTAACGAAGGCAATGACACCATAAAATGTGTTATCGGGGATGAAGTCAAAGTGTTTTTCGGGTTTATAAACGAAGGGTCTGAAACCATAAGCGATATGAAAATTTCTATGCTTACTCCCCCTGGTGTAATGGTAAAAAATAGAGAATTATCTGTAATAGATGTAGAACCCCAAATGACTAAAATTGGTGTATTCAAAGTTGTGCCTCATTTTACAGGCAAATATTTATGTAAAATAAAAGGGATTTATAATGGCAAGTATGAGCAACCATATTCTAATATAAACTTTGAAAGCAATGTATTGAATATACTGCTGGACGTGAATATGGAAAATGCTGATATCAAACCAAAGAAACCTAGATCGTACAAAAGTACCAAAGGTGAAGATAATGTTTAATAAACATCATGCCAAAGAAGAAATAAAAATATGTGAAGTTGAGGGGTGTAACAATGAAGCTGCAAGGTCTATCCCCTTTTCTAGAATAAAGAAGGTATTTCCTACCTTAAAAACAAGCGAAAAAAGGAATATACATGTTTGCAAAGAACATTACAAAGAATTCCAGAAAAAAACCAAAAAGGATAGGGAGCTCGAAAGATTGGGATGGGGTTAATTTTCAATACACTACTTTCACATTTATTTTGATTTATCCAGTAATTAAACGATCAGAAATATCATAGCTCAAATATGTGACGGGCCTGCCGGGATTTTCAAAGATTTTGAACCCGGGATAGCTGGCTTAGAAGGCCAGTGCTTTGGACACGTTAGGTTTTATCCATGCTAAGCCACAGGCCCTTAAAAAAATTTATTGTAATTTTATTATTTCAAGTTTGCAGGGAGATGAAATCTTAGAAGAAGCCTTGTATAATGCTATTTTGGCTTCATTCAAATTTTCTGGATTTATTTCAACCCTCATAATCCTTTCGTTTATATTGGCCCTTATTGCTGTACCCACAGCTTTTCCGAATGCAGCTCTCATTCCATCTGATATCCTATCTGCACCTGCACCCGTTGCCATTTTATGCTCCCTTAACACGTGATGGGGGTACTTCAAGACCGTAAGCCTGAACTTATTTGGAATTTTGCTTTCTAAATATCTAACAGCTGCAATCCTTGAAGCTTCAATAGAGGAATCCCTTATCTGGCATGCTTCTTTTATAATCAGGTTTATACGGATGGAAAATTTATCCTTAAGGTTGCCTGCATTAAACTGAACAATTTTAGGTCTAGGCACTCCTCCCATATACTCCTTCCTGCAATAAGCTTGACCCTCAATCTCTCTGTACATACTGCCTGGTTTTCTCACCATAACTATCGCCCTTTAATCTACAAAGCTAAATGTATAATGACTATTCCTTATATATATTTTGGCGATTTACAATCAATATTTTGGTTTGGACCTCTTGTAAACTTCCTTTAGCATCGTGTTATCTACCTGAGTATACAGCTCTGTTGTTGAAATGCTTGAATGCCCAAGCAATTTTTGAATGAATCTAATATCTGCACCATTCTTAAGTAAAGTAGTAGCTAGGGTATGCCTGAGTACATGTGGTGTTACATGCTTAAGTATCCCAATTTCTCTAGAATATTCCTTAACAATACGTTCAACAGATATAGGTGATAAATGTTTATCCCTGTTTTTAGGAGAATAAAAAAGATAATTTGATACGATCTTCTTTTTTCTTCTGTATTCAAGCCATTTGTTAATGGCAACAACGGTCTTTTCTTCTAAAACCACTATACGGTCCTTGTCACCTTTTCCTGAATGTATCCTTATCACCATATCATCTAAGTCTATGTCTTCTAACATCAATTTGCATGCTTCGCTAACTCTCATGCCTGTATATGCAAGAATGCACAACAAAGCATAATTCCTCGGGCTAGAATGCGCTTTATCTATCAATGCATGGGTTTCCTGTTCATTTAAATAAGTAGGCATTTTTCTTGACCTTCTAGGTAATTTTATCTTCACTTCCTTATTGCCAGTGTATTCTAAAAAAGATTTAATAGCCATGAGTGTCAGGTATGTTGTAGATTTTGATAACTTCTTATCTATTGTCAAATATTCCATGTAATTTTCTATGTCCTTCTCACCAATTTCATTAACTGGTTTTTTGAAATATTGAATCATCTTGTTTATTATGCTCTTATACTCTTTTATGGTATTATCGCTTTTTCTAGCAGCTTTCAAGTATCTTACGTAGTTTATTACAATTTCTTCATCCATTTAATCTACCAAATATTGATAACAAATACTTTATAACTTTCAAATATTTATTTTATGAGATTATGGTTAATATTGCAATATTAGACGGTTATGTAGATGAACCTGCAATTTTTGGGGTTCCACCTTTTATATCCCCTTATCCCCGGTATATTGCTGGCGCAATAGTTAAAGCCGGTTACAAAGTAGATTATTATACCATAGACCAGTGGAGAAATAAAAATTTTTTAATGAAAAAATATGATTATCTAATAGCAATAGGTGGTGCCATAGTACCGGGGAAATATTTAAGGAGTTCCCCAGCATCAATCAAAGAGCTGCAAAAAATAGCAGATGAGTTTCAGGGAACAAAAATATTGGCAGGGCCAGTGTCAAGCTTCGGCTTCAATTCCAAAGAAGCACATGAACTCAAGAACCATTATGATTTTTTTGCCATAGGTGATCCTGATGCATGGACATATGATTTTTTTACAAATGTAAATCCCTCTAGAAGGGAACGCACAAATGAAGAATGGAAAGAATTCCCTATACTGGGTGCTAACATAGTAAATATGCATCCAGATTATCCTGTTCCACTCATTGCAGAAATAGAAATGTATAAAGGATGCGTTAGGTATGCAAGCGGTGGGTGCCTTTTCTGCAGTGAAGTATTATATGGCAAACCTAGAATGAGGGGGATTGAGGATATACAAAAAGAAATCAATGCACTTTATAAAAGGGGAATTGTGAATTTCAGGCTAGGCGGTGCAACATGCATATTTACTTATATGGCAGAAGAAGTAAATCTCAGGGAAGGAAATTTCAGGCCCAATCCAGATGCTATAAACAAGTTGTTCAAAGGTATATGGAAACAATCTACTGGAATAAAAGTATTGCATACTGACAATGCAAATCCGGAGGTAATTGCATCTTATCCTGATGAATCTGAAAAAATTATTGAAACCCTTGTTAATTACACCACTCCTGGTAATGTTCTATCCTTTGGCTTAGAATCTGCTGATCCGGTCGTAAAGGAAAAGAACAATTTAAATGCAACGCCGGAGCAAGTACTTTTTGCAATATCTCTTGTTAATAAACATGGCAGGCAAACTGGAACAAACGGTATGCCCAAGTTGCTTCCAGGCATAAATTTCATAGGAGGATTAGAAGGAGAAACTAACGAAAGTTATTCTCTGAATAAAAAATTTTTAGAAGAAATCATCCAGAGAAACCTTATTGTAAGAAGGGTAAACGTACGTCAGGTCGCATCGGTAAGGCACAGATTCAAAAAAATAAATAAAAAAAGATTTTTTGAATTCAAGAATTATGTCAGAGGGTATTTTGATTCAATAATGCTTCAAAGAATGTTGCCTGCAGGAAATGTTGTTAAAGAGGTATTTATAGAATTAAACATAGGAGAAGAAGCATATGGAAGGCAAATAGGTACATATCCCTTGTTAATAAAATTCCCCTATAAAATAAAACCTTCTTGCTTTGTCAACGCAAAAATATATCAGCACGGGAGTAGAAGTGTCCATGCCATAGATACTGAATTCAACCTTAACCAGGCACCATATTCAATAATCAGAAGACTTCCAGCTATAAATGACAGGATGGCTATTTCAATTGTCAGAAACCGTCCTTTTAATGATATAAAAGAAATTTCAAAAATTATAAATGACAATAATGCGGTAGCATTCTTATCAAACTATACAACGATAAATGAAAGTTCATGGAAGGATAAAATAGTGGTTAATGTGTAGAGGTATTGTATGGTATTCGACAAAAAAAGTATAATGAAATTCCCAAGTGTTCTTCTTGTGGGCCATGATGTACTGAAGAATATCCCTGAAATATGCAATGAGTTGGGTATGCCCAAAGAAGCCATTATCATTACTGGCAAAACCACATATGGTTATGCCGGAAACAAAGTAGAAATGTTTCTCAAGAAAAAAGGTTTTAATGTAAAGGTTTTTTTTGCTGAATCGGCAACCCTGGAATCAATCGCCGAAATTGAAAGAAAGATCAAAACTAGTAAAGTCCCTTCCCCTTTTCTTTTAGGAATAGGTGGTGGTAGCAAGATTGATATCGCCAAAATAGTCTCGTATAATCTACAAAGACCATTTATCAGTGTTCCAACCATTGCTTCCCATGACGGTATTGCCTCTCCCAGGGCAAGCTTAAAAAATGGTAAATTGCCGATATCCATTGAAGCAAAAGTTCCAGTTGCAATTATTGCCGATACACATGTAATTGTAAAATCCCCTTATAGATTTCTCGCATCTGGATGTGCTGATGTCATTTCTAATTTGACAGCTGTAAAGGATTGGGAACTGGCACATAAAGCAAATAACGAACATTTTTCAAGTACTGCCTCCACTTTATCGAAATACACCGCAGAAAACATCATTGAAAATGCCAAGGAAATAAGCAAGGGATATGAAAAAAGCGTTTGGACGGCAATAAAACCTATACTAATGTCTGGGATAAGCATGAGCATTGCAGGCAGTTCCAGACCTGCAAGCGGTTCAGAACATTTATTTTCACATGCATTGGATGTAATAGGAACCAGCAAAGCCTTACACGGTGAACAATGTGGTGTAGGCACAATAATGATGATGTATCTGCATAATGGGGATTGGGAAAAAATAAGAAATGCTCTTAAAACGCTAAAGTGCCCTACAACAGCCAAAGAACTGGGGATTTCTGAAAATGATCTGATAAAAGCAATTGTATTATCCACAAAAATAAGAAAAGATAGGTATACCATCCTAAACGAAGTAAAAATTACAAAAAAGGAAGCGTATAAAATTGCTAAGGTTACCAAAGTTATATAATTAGCAATAATATAATAAGTATATGAATTGGTGATTTTATGAACATTACAGGCATAGGAAAGCTTCAAGCTAAAGAGGGATATGAATACACTTATTTAGGGCAGTCACACGAATGTGATTCATGCAAATACAAAAATGCATGCATTACTCTAGAACCTGGAAAAAAATATAAAATAACAAAGGTAAGGGATTTAACACACGAATGCCCTGTACATTATTCAGGAATAAAAATTGTTGAAGTAGAAAAAGTAAAAGACGTTCTGATAGTAGAAAGAACGCAACTTACCGGTTCCATTATTAAATTTGTTCCCTATCCCTGCACCCGAGTGGATTGCCAATATTGGAGTATATGCAGAGGGGTGGGAATTACACCCAACACTTCATTTAAGGTAACCTCTGTTGAAACCCCTATTGAATGTCCTATAGGTAGGTCTCTAAAAAAGGTTGTAGTAGAGTCAACTACCCCTCCCTGACGGAATGGGCTTGTTGCTGGTCTCCCCTCCACCGAGTGGAGTTTCATTGAACCGCAA
>JBMFVL010000058.1:0-2690 GCA_049966015.1 Thermoplasmata archaeon
AAGCCCACCCATAGCTGAAAAAGGGCATTGTTCATTGCCACATAGGAAAAGAGTGATGTTGGCACCATAGTTTCCATAAACATCTGTCCATGTATTGCTTATGTATGGACTTTAAATTCGTATAGTTAAAATATACTGTTAGCATATATGTTGAACATAAAATATGAACAACAGTTTTTTCAACAGGCTTAACAAACAGATATGGCCATTGGCCATAGCCAGGTTTATACGTGCAATGGGAAGGGTATCTGCAGGGCTGTTCATGCCCATCATATTGCTTAGCATTTACCATTTTTCTTTTCTAGATATAGGAATTATAAGCGGGGCAGTGGTACTCCTCATGGCCATCATACAGTATTATTCTGGTAAATGGACTGATAGGATAGGAAGAAAAGCTTTTTTTATATGGGTACCGATCCCTGTTGCCCTTATGTACTTCGTGATGTTCTATACTGTATTTGTAAGGGGGAACGTACTGTTTCTCATTACAGGATGGCTCTTTACCATTTCTCTGAACTCAACGCAGTATCCGGCAATACAGGCAGCCATTGCAGACGTAACTGACTTTGAGGACAGGTTTTCAGGGTACACCTTGGTAAGGGTAATGGTAAATGCGGGTGCTGCGATAGGTCCTTTAATAGGGGGTTTTCTTTCCATTTTTAGCCTTTCGTATATTTTTTTGGTCGCTGCAATAGCAACTATTGCCGAATTATTCATCCTGTATTACATGGTAGAGGAGACATACATACCTGATAAAAATATTAACAAAAAGACTAAAAAGAGATATGGAATAGGATTCGCTGATTTTGATAATAGGTTTTTATTGCTTTTTTCAGGCATAGGCATTGTTTTTTCCTTTTTCCTAAGACAGCGTGGACCGACGTTTACCTTATTCACCTTTTATTTTAAAAATCTACCCATTCTGGACATAGGGTACATATTCGCCTTGAACGGTATTCTGGTTGTTTTGTTCCAATACCCTTTGTATTATATTATGGATAGAAAATCCACGATGCTTCACTGGAGGGCAATGGGGGCGTTGGTATATGCAATTTCGTATTTAGTTATACCTTTTGCCTTTTCCCTCTATGATTTTTTGTTTGTTATGACAATAATGACATTAGGAGAGGATTTTGTTGCACCCACTACACAAACAATAATAACAACTATAGCACCATCGAATAAGAGAGGGACATATATAGGGATATATAACCTTATTACAAGTTTTGGTTCTTTTGCAGGTACTATAATAGGATTGTATTTTGTTTCTGCATATCCGTTTTATTTCTGGTTTGCCGTTGCTTTCGGGATGCTAATTATAGCAACATTGTATATTATGATCAGCAATTTATATATAAAAGAGAGAGAAAAAGCAAAATTGCGCAAGTCATAATAGGGTGCATGAATATACACAATAGATGGACTTTAACAGATGGTACCCTGTTTACATTGATATCATGCATGATTTTGGATGGGATATAGAAAAAGACTACATTGCCTCCTTAATACTGTACAAAAATTCCATAAACAAAAATACAGGGGATATATATGTTCTGGAAAAATTAATACGAGGTAACACTGTGCTTGTTATTGGAAATGGTCCTGAGTTCGATGAACAGATTGTAAAGTGGATACGTTCTGATGATGCCGTGGTTATTGCCGCGGATAGTGTAGTTGGTAAATTGTATAAGTTAGGAGTGATTCCTGATGTTATTACAACAGATCTTGATGGAGATATTATGGCAATTAAAGGATGTGTACAGAAAGGGGCTTTAGCAATAATACATGCTCATGGAGACAATATAAAAAATCTTTCTAAAGTAGGAGAAATTGTTGAAGAACATAGTTTTATAACAACAACTCAATGCGTTCCTTTCGATACCATATACAATTTTGGGGGTTTTACAGATGGAGATAGAGCTGCATTTATTGCAAGAGAATTTTTTTGCGGTGATTTATACCTATACAACTTCAACTTTGATCTACCAGTAATTAGCGTAGGAAAGGATTATGGAATTAAAAAAAGAAAATTAAAATGGGCAAAGTACCTGATTGATACGTTTATTAAACCCAAATGGTTAAAAATTTAAGGAACGACCTTATATTGCGTCCTTCTTTCCCTTTTTATGTTGGAGGGTATGGATGGCCTCATCCTTTCTGCACCTTTGCCTTTCCATCTTAATCCACGTTCTTTTTTACCTGCTGAAGTCAATCCTCTGTATACCCTACCAGTATTGGCCGGATTAAGCAACCAGTTGTAATGGGGATCATTTTTTATAGATGGATGCGCCGGATCAACCAGTATAACTTCATAGAATTTGTGTTTTCCATCCTGACCTACATAGTAAGAGTTGAGTACTTCCATATTAGGGTATTTTTTTGCAGCTCTTTGTTCAGATATGTGTTGCAGATTTACCTTCAATGTTAATTTATTGATACCTTTCTGTTTTGGTTTCCTTCCTGCCGTAATGGCCCTTTTGTTTTGCCCACCAGATCTTATAGTAACCCTTACCATAACTATGCCTTGCTTGGCTTTGTACCCTAGAGACCTTGCACGGTCCAACCTTGTTGGAAAATCAATTCTCTGTACACTGCTCTGCCTCCTCCACAAGACCATATCATTTCTATGTTTAGCTCTAAATACATCATTTTGCTTGTGCCAGGAATCTCCAATAAAATCATATACCGAT
>JBMFVL010000058.1:2786-6682 GCA_049966015.1 Thermoplasmata archaeon
AAGACCATATCATTTCTATGTTTAGCTCTAAATACATCATTTTGCTTGTGCCAGGAATCTCCAATAAAATCATATACCGATTTCATAAATACACCTTCTAATCTTTTTTCTCCACTATTTCCTTAATCTCTTTGCCCCCTGTCAGACCAACTGCCATAATAGCTAACCCCAGGAACCCCACGATAGTACCTAGTGCAAAGAGTATCCAAACCACAAATGTGTTATTTGTATTTATACTTAACACATTTATATTCCCTGCATATGTTATGAGCACAATTATAGGGCCAGTCACAAAGCCTATTATCATCAATAGCAATCCTGCCCCGACCATACCTCTTGTTCTTACATTATCAGAAAGCATTTCGTCTTCTTTATTCTCTTTTTTTTCCTCTTCGGGTACCTTTTTAGGTTCCTCTTTTACAGGCATATCAAATTTTTCACCACATTCAGGGCATTCTTTTGCATCAATAGGAATTACAGCGTTACATGTGGGGCAAATTTTAGTGGACCCATTTTTATCAATCGTTTCAGTAGATGTCATAATAACCTCCATCGCTTTTTGTTATGATTACATACTGATATATATTACTTATTTTTAAACGTTAGCGTAGAATATATCGATATTTACAATTTTATCCTTTCTATATTGAGATATTTCACTTCCCCGTTTTTATCAACAAATGCGAATAGCATTTCTTTTTTTACACCGTGGGAGAGCCTTATTGCCCTACTGACCTCTGCCCAAGCTGTTTTGTAATTTGAGGGAATGACATGCACAAGATATTTTGCATGTACCTTGTCAGGATCGTTTATATAACATCTAAAATGGGTACCATACTTAAAACCGGTTTTTACAATGAGATTTCTTTTTCTTAAATCTGAATACACTTCAAACCTATCATATAGATTTTTGGAGTTTTCTTTGTATATTTTTTTAAAATACTGGTTTGAGATTTTTCTATTGGTTTTAGAATTCTTTACAATTAGGAAATTATTGGCTATTAAGAACATTGCCTCCATTGTAGATAATACTAGATAATTATCGAACACCTTTCCAAAATATCCGTTAGATTGCAACTGCTGTATAAGTGTTGGATCATAAACATAAACTTTGTCGTCTACAAGCCATCCGTTGACAGGTTCCTTGCTCTGATCCCATGGGTCTATTTTTCCAGATATTGAGATCATTCTAACCCTGTAATAAGTTGGATCTCCTTCTTCATCAATAACTCCTATAAGCAGGCTTTTTTTAGCCGATCTTGCAATTTCAGTGAGGTTTACAACTTCTTCCAGGCTAAAAGTCCATCGCTCGGAATAGACTTTCACCCAATATTTAGAAGGGGTCTTTCTAGGGTTACCTCCCCTCGGTAACACATTAAAATCAAGAAAGTCATTCCTTGCTTTTACTACAATACCACGTTTTCTAATATCTCTGTAAACAAGATATTTTAGGGTGCTGTAAGGTATGTAAGAGGGCATTATATTATATATGTCATTTACACCCATTTTTTTTCTTCCTTTGTAAATCAATATTTTTTCAGTTTCTAATAAATATAAAGCGTCATAAAGGTCACATGTAAGTAATCCATTTCCAGGAGTTCCGTAATAACCTTTGTTATATATAGAATTGGCTTCATCCATGCCATTAATAATAACGCTTCCATCTTTTTGCAAAAGTGCTTTGGGCATTTCACTTTGATCCATCTTTTGCCCCCATTTTTACTAAAGCATGCAGATTCACACCCATTCCGCTTAAAAGGGATTCACCACCTTCATTTCTATCTACAATTGCATATACACTTTTAACAATAGCCCCACTTTCTCTTAGTAAAGATATGCAATCAGAAACAGTTTTACCAGTGGTAACCACATCTTCTATTATTACTATTTGACCATCTGGGATTTTTCCAATGATCCTGTTGGATATACCATACTCTTTCTTTTCTTTCCTTATAATGATGTAGGGAATGTTTAATTTCAAAGATAATGCGACAATTAAAGGCACAGCACCTAATTCCATACCTGCAATTGCACCAGGATCCTCACTCATTTCATTTAACTGGTCAGCAATGGAAGATATCAGAATATTCAGGATTCTTGGATCTGTTATTGATTCTTTGATATCTACATAATAGTTTGATTTTTTACCGGACCTTAATATGAATTCACCCTTTTTTATAGCACCAATTTCCAATAATAATTGATATATATCTACCATGGGACACCCTTCTTTCCAATAAGATATCCAATTATATTAGCCGCGCGGTGTATAATGTATGTAAATATTATTAATATAAGAAATATTTCCAACGAGAAAAAATATTCGAAGAAAAATGAAGGCGTTACTATCAAAAGCATAAATAAAGTAAAGAATAAGAAAGTTAACTGGTCTATAACGGGCAAGTTAGAACCACTTTTATATTTAAGCCTTCTTTTTATGAACGAACCCAGTAAATCTCCAACCATAGCACTGGAAGACATTGTAACGATAATTATAGTAGCTTGATAAATATTATAAGAAAAAGGTGGGACTATAAAGGAGATATAATGTACAGCAGAATATTCTTGCAAAAATCCCAGTAAAGAACCGAAAAAAATTCCTCCAAAGAAACCTCTCCATGTCTTACCTTTCCCGAAAACCCTTTCGCCATGCCATTCTTTGTAAAAATCCATTGGATATTTTCCACCCACCAAAAGTGCAGAGGAATTGGCAAAAAAAGATGGCAAGATTAGCCACAATGTTACAGTTATTTGATAAAATATATCTCCTCCCATTGAGATTGGATTTACATTTTAATATATTAAAATTTAGCTTAAATATTTCTTTGTTGGTTATGTTTCAACCGTCACACCTCGATTTTTAGAAGATATGTATCCTAATATTTTCAATTATTTGCTTCGTTTTTCTTGTAGATTTTGTTAGCCATTAATCCATTATCCTTTTTTAATAACATGCTTAAAATGTTCAAATTACTTGCACATGTTTGTCGATTACCATTATACTTAGGTATATGCGTTTTACAATATATTTGTTAGTTGTGTAGAGAGACATCGTTTTCTTTATTTCAATCACTACTATATAAATAAAAATGATGTTTTTTTTATCTGTTACGAAGATAGGGACCCCCCCATTTCCTACGTATCATATAATGATAGATGATAGATGAAATAACCAAATAAGAATAATGAATAAAAGGATGGAAATAAATGCGTTATAGTAAGATACTACTCGAAAACATATATAGGATGTTAAAAAAGTGGAGAATTTTATAGATAAATTCACACCATTACTTAGTAAAAGATTGATAAGACTAGGTTAGATAAGAAAGCATAAAGATAATATTCTTAAAAGGATTTAACTTCTTCCAATATAAATTTTTTTCATAAAAAATAGCTGTTTGTTCATTAATGTAGAATATAAAATATAATAATATATTATATATATTTATAATATAAATTATTTTTAATATGTAATTATATAATAATAACAATTCTTCATTAAAATATCTTTTAAAATGTAATCTATAATATTTCTACAAATGAAACGTAGGAAGTAGGGGGGTGTTATGGTTTATAGTATTTAATAAAAAAATTTTAATGCTATAACGTAATGTTATATCTCAATTATGCCGCGTGAAGATTTGTTCAAGTTTTTTAAGGATAGGACCTATGATGCATATGAACATGCACTTAAAAATAAGATCATGCAAAGTAATATGCCAAAGCATATGGCTATAATAATGGATGGAAATAGGCGGTTTGCTAATATGCTTAACATAAGCATTCATGAAGGGCATCTAAAAGGTAAAGATAAATTGGAAGAAGTGTTAAACTGGTGCTTAGAATTCGATATCAAAATTTTGACAATATATGCTCTCTCTTCAGAAAATTTGAAA
>JBMFVL010000059.1:0-6381 GCA_049966015.1 Thermoplasmata archaeon
CCTAGACATATAAATTGTTTGGAGAGTAACACTAATCAATATTGCCCATAAGGGTATAGCACCCACAAATGTAAGATATATATAAGATGTATCTGGTCCTTTCATATACACCATGAAATTCGCTGGTGATAGAAGATATGCTGCTTTTGCTACACTTATTTTATTAAAATTTACACCAAATATTAAATAAACCCATAGCAATGGGGAAAAATTTATTTTTGTGTATACCAACAACATACAGTATACAGGCAGCCCCCATAAAAACCAGATAAGAAATGCATTTATAGATAACGCTCCAATAAGCCTTCCATATTTGATTTTTATTACGGGCCAGTTTTTCTTCCATATCAATTGGCTGTTCATTGCAATTGCCCCCTCAATGCATATATCTTTTCAATATCAATTACTATACCCAGAACTGTATTTACTCCATCCAGAACCATCTCTGATGATTGTAGCAAGAACACATAATTTTTATTTAAAATATTTCTCAAAAGCGAAATGCCAGAAAGAACATATGATATCAAGGAAAATATTATACCTATAAGTTCTGCTATGGCGTTATTTACCGCTATCGTTATAAATGCAAAGGCTAGCCCCAATATACTGAATAAAAATCCTAGAACTGTTGATGAAACAGATGTTTTATCAGCTTGTGCTATTTTTATAGGCCCTATTAGCACTATAAATATTGCGTTTACAAATGATTCGATAAATTCGATTATCTTATCGTTTACAGATACCTTGAAATAGTTAAGTACAATCTCTATTATTTTCCATATACCCTCTCCTGATAGCAGGTATATTAGTCCTTTACCTGATATTGTATTAAGCAAGGACTTCCAAAAGTCGCTTACGTCTTTAAGTATTGAATTTATATCATTTTTTAAATTGCTTACTATATCCGACTGTACTTTACTAATAGCGTTTTCAAAAACATTCATTCCAATATCATCGGCAACGATCAGGGTCATGGCTACAGTTAGTATCGCAAATACCGCAATGGATACCCCCAGCAATTCCCAGAATATTTTAGAACTGAATATTGGCCCTATACCAATACCCAAAAAACTATTGGTTTGATTTGTGCTGTTGATATAATTATATAGAGGCATCGTAGACATTACCACTGCATATACATATGCTTTTAATGCGTTATTTATAGGTGCAAACAGCCTGCTCAGTGCGCTCTCCAGCATATTCTCTATCCACATTATGAACGCATCCATCGCGTTCTCTATATCCCTTGCCAGTACCTTCACGCTCTCCACAAATAGCTTAACCCCGATCTTTGCCAGACCTATGGCTGCCTTATCTATGTAGTTGTACACAGCTATAGCCGTGTCCCATGCAACTGATATCATACCTATTGCCCTGTTCACTACATAGCTTACCGCACCGGTAAAACTGTTCCATAACTCTCCGTATATGCTACTTCCTGGTGTGTACGGCGGTGCTCCTGGATATCCATAATTGCCATCGCTTCTCAGCGCTATGTTCGGTATTATCCCAAGAAGGTCTTTTGGCATCCCGAGAGTGTATACCTCCTGGGTCACATCTTTGAGGTACGAACTGTAGTTGCCGCTGCTGTTCTCTAACAGCAATCCCACTATACTGCTCACGTTCCTTATTGTTGTGTTCACTATCATTACCATGCTCACACTGCTGTTGTAACTCCGGTTCGTGTACACTTCAACCCTACCGCTGTAGTTCATGCATTCTGGATATCCTCCACTCGTGTTCATCTCTTTATACAGCATAGAGGTATAATACAGCATTCTAGGCACTATTATCGTATCCAGCCCTGCACTGAACCTGTACTCCGTCCCGTTAACACTTACATTCCCTCCTCCTGTCACGTTCATTACTATCATATCGAATTCCTTATCTCCTGAATATCTCTGCAAGCCATTGGGTTCGTCTGTAAGTGTGGCATTTCCCTTCGGTACAACCAGGTATGTGCTGGCTTTCCCTCCTTCCACTACCTTTATATCCATCTCTATCGATATATCGTTACCTTTCTCTGTTATGCTGTATCCATTCCTGTACACAGGACTGGATAGATCCACGTTGTTGATATAGCCTATTATATTGCTCCCGTTGTCCTCTAAATAGCCTATACCTCCTACAGGACTGTCGTTATACGGTGTTAAAATAGCTAAATAGTGGTACTGCTCTGTATTGTTCACCGGGAACGTGTCCACGTAGTTCAGACCTATGCTATTTGAAAAGCTCCTGCTGTACACCGAGGCGTTGTCAGCTGGATCGGATATCCACACGGCCATGTTTCCAGTTGGATTCTTTACATATACATTGCTTACATTCACCTGGATGGACAGCGTGTGCATGGGGTCGATTGCATTCCCGTCTGCTATGCCATCTCCTGTCGTGCTAACTGCCAGCGGATTTGCACCTATGCTCAGCTTGCCCACTACAGTCAGTACGTTCATGTATGTACCGTTGAGATCCATAGTGCATATAACTGCCCTTAAACGGTCCCCTGCAGGTATCAACGGCAGGAAATCATTCTGGAATACGCTCCAGTTATATACAAGATTGCTATTGGCTTCTATATCTGCCAGGGTAAGATTGCTGCTCTCCTCTATGCTGGTTGCCGGAACCACATCGTAAGGTTCGTAGAGGTAGTTGAACTCTTTTGAATATTCGCCTGCATTAAACCCATCTGGTATCACAAACGACAGGTTGTAGCCATCGATCATTCCTGAGCTGGCTGTATCGATCCTTTCAGGGTTTAGTGCATACTCTTTCTTCAGGTAGTCGCTCATCAAACCGTCTGTTGAGTATCTTCCGGGGTCTGCTGATACGTGCTCACTCACTTCGCTGCCGTTCAATGCTGTGTATTCTACCTCCCATCCGTATACCTTTTCAGCATTGCTTAACCCATCTCCACTGCTGTCTTTCAGATATGTAAAGGCATATGTCCTTTCATATTCAGTTCCATTGACTTCAGTGCTTATCGTGTAACCATAATCACTATCCGGAATTAAGTAAGATAGGTTAACCTCAAACATACTCACGTTGTTTCCAATCTGGATTTTGCTCACGTTATCCGGCGTTTGTGTGTTCCAGTAAGACAGAGTTGTATTTCTGTTTACATTGCTGCTTATGTAAGCAGTAATTATATGCCCTCCCCCTTCATGTGTTATGCTATCGTAAGGAAGGTCATAGCTCTGCAGTATAGCTATACTCACTCCTGTTTTACCTTCTATCTCTCCCCATGTGGTGTATCCTGCATAGCCATTCCCCATTATATGCTCGATATACGTGCTCGAGGTGTATACCCTGTAACTGGTTCCACTGCCCAGGCCGTATATCTCTGCCGTGTGCATTGTTGTTTTTTCATCCGTATAGATTGTTGTATATCCGCTGGCATTCAATAAGCCCTCTACATTCACCGATGCCTGGCTATCTGCAGGCACGCTGCTGTTCCATTCCACTGCTATGCTATCGCTCGTGGTGTTTTCTATTCCTATTCCACTTATACTCAATGGCGTACTGGCTGTATTCACTTTTCCAATGTATGTATCCTTGGTGTAGCTGTCTGCAGAGGTTATCGTAAAGGTATAGTCCCCACTGGATACTCCATTCGCTATTATCACGTGGCTGTATTCATCCCCTGCACTCTGGTAGGATCCTGTTATACTTACGTTGTTCATCTTCAATGTAACACTGCCATTGCTCCTGACATCGGTATTCCATATGAACACAAGCGCTCTCGGTTTCATGTTTTCAATTACATCAGCCAGGGCGTAGGTTATGTTGACCTTCGTGTAAAACGAACCTGTCAAGGTTTGTGTATGTACCCTGCAATACCCTGTTGCGTTGTAATTACTTTCACTGTTCCATACGATGATGATTCTGTAATAATATTCCTTTCCAGGTATCAAATTGCTGTATGCAAAGGAATATGTGCTCTGTAAGAGGTTGCTATTACCCAGTGTTATAACGCTGCTGTTCCCGCTTTCCCATAGCATGGCTGTCACGCTTATGCTGCATACCATAGATGGATCATACTGTATATCAGCTACAATATTGCCAGAGATTGAATTATTCTGGTAAACGGGATCCATGTCTACAAACACACCTTCTATAGAAGCTAATATTTCACCTGCATACCATTTGAGATACATCCGGGGGGAATACACCCCACTGCTGTTTTTAAGCCATGCATGACGACCATACAATTTGGGCAGGATGTCCCTTTCAAGTTTGTGCGCAGCTCCATTATAATCCCCTTTATATACCATTTTGGAAACCGCCTTTACTTTTTCCAGCAATGCCTTCTTCCTGTTATATGCAACGCTGTTCCCTTTGCTGTTTATCGTATCTTTTGCACTTGCCTTGCCATGGATACTTGCTGTATTGCCATTGCTGAAGGATGACACAGGCGTTTCCATAATCGCGTTGTACAGGTTTTGAACTTCCCATCTTATTTTTATTGCAGGTATCGTATATGTTTTTACAGAGCTCTCACGGATCCATGCGGTCCTGTACCAGCTATCGGTCTGTTTCCATGCTATGTATATATGCCCATTTGTGAACAGTATGCTGCTCTCCCCCGCACCTTCTAGCGGTTCTGCTGGATCTGGAACATTTGTTGCCTCTACTGTTATGTTTATTTCATTTGAACACGCTGTCTCACCGGTAGATGTGTCTATGGCAACCAACCATACGTGTACGGTAATGGAGGTTTTCAAATCAGTCGGCGCAGTGTATGTATAGTATGTGTACTGTGAGGTATATCCTGTATCAACCGCTGCACCGTTTACGTACCACTCCACAGAATATCTGGCATTTCCGTATAAAGCAGATGAGAACCCTGGTGCTCCACCAGTTATATTTCCGGTTATATTCACACTCTGCCCTCCGTTGATTATTCCATGTTCACCATATTCAATGCTTATGACCGCTTTAACAGGTGGATAGGTTGCTGTAATCTTTATTATGTTGGATATCCCCATGTTGGATTGATTGTCTTTCACCTCAACGTATGCGTTATACGTACCTGCAGAAGTATAGTTGTAAATCAGGGAGTTTCCCCTCGTGGTTATATCCACACCATTGCCAGGATACCAGGTATAGGTGTAATTTCCTGTTCCTCCAGATGCCTAGGCTGTAAATACCACGCTGTATGGTATTGTTCCCTTCGTTCCTGTGCTCGTCAGTGTTACATTTATTGTGCTTTTTACGTTGATGCTTACTTCATTAGATTTCCCTTTTATGCCGTTGCTATCCATAACCACTACATAGGCTATGTATGCCCCTGGTTGCTGGTAATAATGCTGGGTTTCATTGGTGTATGTCGAAGAATAACTTCCGTCCCCGAAGTACCATGTATATGTATACACACCGTTGCCACCTTTTACCTCTGCATTAAAGCTTGCTTCCATTGGCATTGTTGATTTTGATTGGTTGTATTTAACTGTTAGATTCGCTATTATAGGATTTTCTACAGTAACATTCACTTTATTTGTTATTCCGCTTATGCCATAGTTGTCAGTTACAACAGCGTATACACTGTAGGTTCCGGGAGTACTGTAAGGAATGACCAGTGTGTCCATCTTGCTGTGTATAATCAGTTTGCCGAAATGATAGGTGTAGGTATAATTCCCGCTTCCCCCTTCTGCGCTTACTGTTATGTTTTCTAGTTCTCCTGTTGTAATTACATTCTCTGATATGTTCAACGATGCATGTATAGGTTTTTCCACAATAACCTTCAGTGTTTCAGATATGCTTGCGTTTCCATTGCCGTCCCTTCCTTTTACATATACATCGTATATGCCAGTATCGTTATACACATGGCTGACCACACCATTATCTGTTTTTAGATATGTGCCATCCCCAAAGCTGAAATTATAATGATAATTCCCAGACCCTCCCTCGCTTTCCGCTTCAAAATATACAGGATTACCCACTAGGCTTATTGTACTGTTCAATGCCTTGAGATAGGTTACAAACCCCAGTCCATTGCTTATCGGTACGTTTTCTATTATATTTCCATAAATGCCCAGAATTTCCATTCTTACATTGCTGTAGTATTGGCTGTTGATATAGCTCAGGTAAATGTAGGGGCTCTCAAGATCTATTGATGGATCCAGATTGTTTCCACTGCTGTTGGTTACTGCTTTGGGAACTGTGTAATGGATTCCATCTGTAGAATAGCTGTAGTATATCATGGCATTTTTGTTCATGTACGTTGAATAAAACACTCCCACCGTAGAGCCATAGCTGAATAATGTGAATGACCCGTAGGCATTTCCTCCCTGGAGGTAACTGCTCGTATATCCGATATTTTCTGTTAACCGGTTTACGCTAACGTTGTATTTCACATTCCATAAATCTTCTGTGTACCATACATTT
>JBMFVL010000060.1:0-6151 GCA_049966015.1 Thermoplasmata archaeon
ATTGATATTTTCATATTTTAATTTTATGTTGATCCCATCAATGATTTCAATACCTCTGCAAAACCAGCAACTGTTTCTATTGCATACTTTAAGTTGCAGTCCGTAATTACATCTGGATCATTTATATAATTGATTATTGCCTTTGCATACTCATTGTCATTCAGGTTATATTTGTTTATATACTCAATTAGGTCCTTCATAAAATTATACCAGAAAGCACAATCTATCACCTTGTAATACGAATCTATATTGTCCCTGATCCTTTTGTATAGCCTGTTTATTTCTGGTATGTTGTTCTCGTCGACAATAATGTTCTTGTCCCCCAGATTTGGTATGGTATTCTTGAGTTTTTCCCAGTCAAACACCCAGAAACGCCTACCGAATGATTCCCTCTTTCCGTTCTGTTCAGAATACAGATGCTTCAGCTCACTTGTTATATAGAAATCCTTCAGTATTTCACGCACTTTCTCTATTTTTACGGGTGTGCGTTGCATATTTGCAAGGTTCTGTATTGTAATGGAAGGTATATACACCCTGTTGGCAACAACAAATATTACCCTCGCTTCCTTCTTTGCATATATCTCGTTTACTCCATCCTGATTCCAGCCGTAGTATATTTTTGACCTGAGTATCTCATTTATGAAACTCTCTGTAAACTGATCTGTAAGTGGATTATCTATTATTGTTGCCTTCTCTGATATTTTAATCCAGTTTACGCATATTTGTTTATATTCATCTGGTGTTATATCAACTATTGCCTTGAAATTTGGTATTGCCCATCTTATAAAATCCTTGACATCCAGAATATCCTCGATCCTGCAGGGCAACTGAACATTGTCAAAGAATACATCCATGCCAAAGACACCGTAATCCACCACCTTCTGCGTGTGTTTGAGCAGGTATATGGTGTTCACACGCTCATGTGAAATGACCTCAATAATGAACTCTATAAGTTTCCTAGCCTTCTTCCATAGCCCCTTCATGAAGTCTTCTTCCTTCAGCTTCTCAGGCGGGTACTGCTTTCTCCATAAACCTAAAAACATTTCACGAATTGGCAGGGATACGTTCTCATCCTCGAATATAAGCAGATCTGTATCTGGAACGAGGTAGAGATCCTTGGCGGATATCTGATGCGGTAGTGATATGTTTACACAGGAATACGGCTGGCTGAACCTGCTATCCTCCTCAACGTTGATCTTCCTTGGATGAAGGCAGAAAGTATATACGAACTCATTCCCACCCTTGCCTCTACGCTTTATCTCTGAGAGGGTAAAAACTGCGTCAAGCGCTTCATCCAAGTATATCAGTATGGTATCCGTAGGGATCACTTCTTGGGTCTGATTATTATCTCATGATCTGGCGTGGTATAAATATTTACAACCTGTGCATCCCCCCAAAAACGCAATACGACCTCAGGCAATATTACTGCCATGGAACCTCCCATGTTAATAAGTTTTTTTTCTGCTATCAAAACCTCGTTGCCCATATCTATAAGTAATATTAAAGATATATATAAACTTTTCTTATACCTAAAAAAAGGAAGGTTTAAATAATAGCTCTGCATGGTTACAGCTATGGCAACGAAAGAATATACTGACATGGATTACGATGAGTTGCCTGAAAGAACTCTGATTTTTGGACCCCCAGGGACTGGGAAGACCTCGGTTCTTGAGAACCTGCTTTACACCTTCAGGATCCACCATGACATTTATAACGCAACCTATATCACCTATTCAAGACCTATGGCAGAGGAGGCGAGGGACAGGACGGGGTTGCCAAAGCCTTTTGTATCAACTATGCATTCCTATTTTTCCCATGTCCTGGGATGGGAAAGGGATGCTTATCTTACAACCTACGATTACATAAATTTTGCAAAGAAGTTTAACCTGACGGTAAGGTTCAACTTTACAGTTGAAAATATAGAGGATATAATAGAGGAAAACGTATATACATACGATGACCTAGGACTTTTCTTATCATCATATAATTACCTTTATAACGTATATTATGATAATCCAGAAAAGCATCTTGACGATGTTAACAACAGGTTGTATGATATGTCTAACCAGAAAAAGAACCTCGATTTCCCCTATCTGTTCTACAAATATGAGCAGTATAAAAGATCGCTGAACAAAAGGGATTACACTGACATACTTAACTCAATTTACATAAACAGCGATCTGCTACCCTACCTAGAATTTCTTGAGGTGGATGAGGCTCAGGATCTGAGACCCATAATGTGGGCAATACTTAACAAATGGCAGGAAAAAATAGATAAGATAGTTGTTGTTGGAGATGTAAACCAGACACTATATACCTACGATGGCGTTAATGTTAACGATTTCCTTAACCTGAAAAATATATTCGAATCCTTCTACCTATCAAAAACGTACAGGCTACCAGATCGTATCCTAGATTATTCAAAAACAATAATAAACGAGATAACCGTCAAGGAGGATCAGCCACTCTATTCATCAAGCAAAAATAAGGGTGATGTGAGATTTTACAACTCTTTTACAGATGCACTATCTGATTTCCTCAACCTCGAGGGTGAGAAATGGATCCTTGCAAGAACCATGTCAATAATTCAATCCATAATAAAGATCCTACAGGACAGGTACATAATATTCGACGTGATTAACAACAGGCATAAATACCTAACACCATGGAATCAAACAAATATCAGATTATTTAATATACTGAACAACTACCCTCCAAGGGAATACAGCGATATGAGAACTGTTATACTTTATCTACCCGCATCAGTTCTGAGAAGGGGAATAAAATCCAAGTTCCAAGCTAACGAACCGATACCGCAGACCCTGGAATATTACACGGGTGAGAACATATTTGAAGACTTTTTCAGAAAAAAGATGACAAGAATAGAGATCATTAACCTTCTTGACATCGATAACCTGATAAAAGAGACAATAATACATAACCTTACAATAACCCCCGAAATATTGACCCCAGATAAAATTCTTAAAATAGATACCATACACGCAGCAAAAGGTAAAGAGGCAGACAATATATTGCTGGTTAAGAATCTTACATGGCGTATTATTCAATCCATTACCAACGAGGGAAAGGATAACGAGCTAAGGGTCCATTATGTAGGATCCACAAGAGCAAGGAAAAACCTGTATATTGTGAGTGATAGTGAGCTCTCAAAATTTTATCTGTAATATTAATTACATATTATATTTTGTGAATTGAAAAGTGGTTGTGTTTTCCTTTCTTCTAATATTTCTTTTCTTTCTTTGTACACTTTCTTTCTTTTCTTAACTTTATTATCATAGAAATATGATATATTTTTTCAATATAATTTTTACTTTGATACGTATTTAATTATAATTTGTACAATGTGCTAATATATTTATATACTATTTGTACGAAATGCTAAAAAGTAACGGGTGGTAACAGCAATTTTGAGGTGCCTGTTACCATAATATGGGAACGGATATTTATTTTGATAATTATATAAAAATATTTCAGATAATATCGCTAAATTCCGCTGTACATATAATATGGCGATTTTTGATATATCATTTTGAATATTAAAAAATGGCAGGTTGAAATCAAATTTATGTGTTTGGTAACGATGGTAACGGTGGTAACGGGGTTTTTTTGGGTATATTGTTTCATGATTTTTATATTGAAAAAAAGATACTATGCTATTGAATATAATTCCAGAAAATATAGGTCAAAAATTCCCATGTAACATATAGGGAAAATTTTTTGCCGTTACCATCGTTACCATTGAAAACTGCCCCTAGAAAAAACAGGAAAAAATGGGTGTTACCAAGCCGTTACCATGCTGTTACCAATGTTACCCAAATTCATCTCCCTTTATATTATAATCTGCAATAAAAATGGAACCTGAATCCTGTTCATTATAGGTGTAAATTTTTCTGACCATCATGGAAATCGGATAGACATGATCTTCGATCTATTTAAACCTTTTTTCTAAATTCACCATGTCCTCCATCCCTTTCCAAATTCATATGTGGGTATTCAGATGTATTTCCCTTTTCTGTCAGTAAATAGAATATTATATGCATTAAAGAGAGTATGCGTTAGAGTAGTATGCTTTAGTAGTCATGTATCGAAGATCATGCCTCAGAAATTTTTTATAGTCGTTTTTATTTATATATAATCATGGCGGAAAAAATGAAGAAGAAAAAAATGAAGAAGAAGAAACGCAAGATAACATGCATATTCTGTGGCAGGCATTTCAAAACATACAACGCACTAAATGCTCATTTGAGGTTCTGTACAAAAAGACCCAAGAACATCAGGAAATGGAAAGAGGAGAAGAGAAAGAGGGAAAAAATAATCATAGGCGTGTGATACCGAAAAAATTTTAAGCAGACATTACAATGCAGTTGTCATGTTGGATCCTCAGATAGTAATAATAGGTGCTGGTACAGCAGGGCTTTATTCTGCGATTGGCATAGATACCTGGGATGGTGAGTATATCATTTTAGAAAGCAAGGGTAGTGTGGGGTGGAGCGAAAGAACAACTGGTGGTCTAGCGAAGTTCTGGCTTGATAAATACAACATAAGATTGCCCGATGAAGTTATTGCCACAACAATAAAGTCCGTAGAGATAGTGGGTGTTAATTTTACAACCTACAGTCTATCTTATAATGAGGATATAGGATATGTAATAAAGCCAATAGAATTTCTGAAATATCTGAGCCAAAATATTCGAGGCAGTATAAATTTTAATGAAAGGGTTATTGGCTACAGGCAACTGAACGATGGTATGATGAAGGTATTGACGGATAAGAACAAATACATAACAAAATATATTATAAATGCCTCAGGTCCTTTTGGTATTGGTGTAAAGTCAATACCCAAAGAAGATGTTATAATAGGATATGAGCGTGGAATTAAACACAAGGACAGAGAAAACATGATACGTATATTCTTTAATGAACTAGCTCCTAGGGGATACCTATGGGACTTCGATGGTGG
This sequence comes from Thermoplasmata archaeon, assembly GCA_049966015.1. Taxonomy (GTDB): domain Archaea; phylum Thermoplasmatota; class Thermoplasmata; order Lutacidiplasmatales; family JAMCUS01; genus JBMFVL01. The sequence continues at coordinate 4,981 of JBMFVL010000060.1, forward strand.
TGGGGGTGTCAGGCGTATTGGTCTCGGTTTTCCAATGAATATAGCAATGAATCCAAAAATAAACCTAATAAATTTTCTGCATTCCCAGAATATTGATGGCGAAGTAGTTCATGAGTTCTCGCACCCAATACCCGTTGCTTATCCACTAGATTCTGTTGTTGAGGGCAATGTTGCCTTTGTTGGTGATGCTGGCAGGTTTGTGTTTGCAAGCACAGGCGGTGGGTTGCAGGGTGCAATTCTGTCAGGGTTTAATGCTGGGATAAGCCTTAAACATGGTGATTTTTCCACATACCTATTATGGTATTACGTTTTCAGGAAATACCTTGCTAGGCATTACAAAATAAAGAAACTTCTGTATTCCTTTACCCTTGAGGAAATAGATGATCTATTATATACTTTAAAGGATTATAAGCCAAAAACACTGAACCCGATCACTGAGCTATCACGTGTTGTTAGGTATTTGATGGTAAGAAACCCAAAAATTATTTATAGAATTCTGCGATACAGTATATGATGTGGGTAGTAAAAATACTTCAGAAATCATCTTGCGATCCGTACGATAAGTTCACGGAAATTGAGCGATATACCTTTGATGATATTTTCTCCGCTTTAGTATTCTATTATGAATGGAACAAGAAAAACTCTAACTGTAAAAAATATGCTTGCTATCCTGAGGAAATATGAACACGAAAGAAGATGTTGATAAGCTGAAGCAGGCGAGAAAACTGATAGAAGAGGTAGCTAGGAATGTTGACTGCAATTACTGCAGGTCTCATCTTGAAATAATAATGAACATGATTGATGATGCCACAGACATAACAAAGTTCAACTTGCTTTATGAGAATGATGAGGAAGCCCTTGAACGGTTGAGAAAACTGCTGACAGAAGAATCAACGCTCAGGATACTTGCGGTGGCATCAAAAATAGTTGGCTTTTTCAGAAAACTTAAATATAAGTAATGCAATTATCATAATGGTGATCTTATGGTTGAGATGAAGACTAAAAAAATTGGGGAAGGACCAGGCTTTAATATACTTGCAATCACATTGACTGAGCCCGAAGGGGGAGGCGAAGTAATTAGCATTAGAACGGTGGGAGAGAGTTATTTAAGCGGTGGTTCTGATGAGACGTGGTTTTGCAACAGAAATAAAATTAACGACGAACTTCTAGC
>JBMFVL010000061.1:0-5881 GCA_049966015.1 Thermoplasmata archaeon
ATCAGCATTACCCTCCCAAACATACATATCCCCTAGGAGGAACATTATTATAAAATATATAAATATTATTAGATATATGATATCCAATATCATAAAAATTGTTATATGTTAATATGCACCATGTTAGCAAGCATTATTTATTTATATTTTAATTTCCGGATAATATATTCCAAAGCCCGGATCAATCAGTTCCTCCCCATTTTTTAATGCCATCTCTCCCCTTATGAATACATAATCTGGAAATATTGCATCCATATTTTCATATGGAGTCCAGCCACATTTGTAGTGCAGATCCTTTGATCTTATTTTTCTTTCAGATGACAGTCTAAATATTACAAAATCTGCATCATATCCTACATCTATTTTTCCTTTATTTATCTTCAATAATTCCCCAGGTTTTTCAGAAACTGCATTTATTAATCTTTCCAATTTTATCTCCCCTCTTTTGAATTCCATTAATAATAATGGCAAAGATGTCTCTACGTTAGGCAGACCAGATGGGGCATCGTTAAAATTCTCTTTTTCTTCAAGCGTATGTGGTGAATGATCAGATGCAACAATATCTATCAATCCATTTGAAAGGTATTTGAACAATAATTTTGAAACATGCCACGATCTAAGTGGTGGGTTAACCTTTCCAAAGCTGTTTATAGGACTATTTCTATTTAATATTATATGATGTGGGGTTACCTCCTTAGTAAATTTTTTTGCAATAGAAATATCGACAGTATCTGGTGAACTCACATGTGCAATATGAACACTTCTATTAAGATTATTAATCAAATATCTCACTGCCATAATTTCGCACGTTTCAGGTCTATTTCTATCGTGTTCTATCAAATTTTTTTCTTCTCCTTTTTTTAAACATTCTTGCCATTCAGCATGTACAGTTATGTGTTTACTTATATTCTCAACAATTTCAGGAATAAGTAAAGGATTTATTGGCTTTACGTTTGTTGTTTCGCTCATATATATTTTGAAAGCAGTAACGTAATTTTCAATCTCTTTATCCACTTTTTTGTCCAGAAGGTATGCGATTCCAAAATCTACATAGCTTTTACTTTTTGCTAAAAAATATTTGTATCTAAAATTTTCAAAAGAATTGGTAGGAGGATTTGTATTTGGCATATCCATATAAAATGTGACTCCTCCATGTAAAGCGGATAATGAACCTGTCTCAAAATCCTCCTTCCATGTATATCCGGGTTCCCTAAAATGAACATGGATATCAAGCATTGATGGTATTATCAAACCTTCAGAAAATTCCAGCCTTTCATTACTAATAATATGTTTTTTAATCTCCTTTATTTTACCATCTTCAATTCCTACATCCAGTTCTTTAATTTCATTTTTATAAAAAAATTTACCTGAAATCACTTTCATCTAAATACACCCTGTATATTTTACCTCCAGGTTTTTCCTCTCTGAATATTTCTGCTTGAAAAGTGTATAATTTTGTATTTTTATTTTTCCAGCATCCTGGAGATAATCCTGCTTTCAAACATGTCATATCAAGGAATTCTTCGCTTGTTAATCTTTCTTCTACTGCAACTTGTGGTAGCAATAAACCTGAATAAAATCCATATCTAATAATTAAACCATCACGCCCGATTTTAATATTCTCAGGTTTGATATCCTTCATCTCTTCTGGAACAGTTAATAGAGATACTTCAAAAGTAACTTTATCCAGTTCATTTAAATGTAGTGGTGGAAATCTGGGATCCTCCGTGGCAGCATAGATTGCACTTTTTATCAATGCATCCTTAAGGGGATATATAGGTTCAGGAAATCCTATGCATCCCCTTAAATCACCAGAAGGGTAGGAATTAATTGTAGTAAAAACTCCAGCCTTATTTTCAAATTTAGGTTGAAAATCAATTTTTCTTATTTCCCTATTGTTTAAATAATCCTCAACAACCATTCTAGCTACTTTTACTGAAAATATTCCCTCTTCATCGGTATATCTATTTACCACGTACATCACCCCATATTATTTTGTGCAATTGTATTAGCACCCTAACATTCAGTTTATCATTCAAGACCCATTCTGCCAACTCTCTAATGTTTTTGTTTCCCTCCGGTTGAAAAACAATTTCACATTTAATATTATATTTTTTTATTATATCTTTTGCATATTCATAATCATCTCTGTCTTTTATCACAAATTTTACGTAATCTTTGGGACCTAATAATTCCAAATTAGAAAAATCGTTATATTGTTGCATGCCAGATGAAGGTGTTTTTATATCCATGTCTATGATTATATTCTCTTCAGTTGGTACATTTTCAATAGAGATAGAACCGTTCGTTTCTAATAATATCTTTTTATTCTCATTTAGTAGTATATTAATCAACTTATAAATATCTTTTTGGATTAAAGGCTCTCCACCCGTCAAACATATCCACTCAGTATCAAATTTTCTTATTATAGATAAAATATCATCAATCTCCATCTCTTTCCCCTCTTCCCAGGCATATTTTGTGTCACACCAGGTACACATTAAATTGCATCCTGAAAATCTTACAAAAACCATCGGTTTACCGATTAAAATGCCTTCCCCCTGCAATGAATAAAATATCTCATTTACCTTCATGTTTACACCCATATCGCATGTCTTTTTCTTAAATCTTCTTCAGTTTGCTTTAAACTTTCCATCAATTCTGCAACAAAAGAATCTAAAAATATTAAGGTTGCATCTTCAAATACTGTTCCCAATGGGGCAAGCGAATTATGTGATATTGGTCCTAAAAGTATCTGTAAATTTGAAATCTTTGATATCTCAGAATTTGGATTTGATGTTATTGCAATTATTTTTGCTCCAACATTTTTTGAAATTTCAGCTACAAGTACAGAAGATTTTGTATTTCCAGTATTAGATATGATAATAACAGAATCATGGTCTGTTACTATTGGTGTAATTGTCTCTCCAATAAAATATGCAACAAGACCCAATTGAACTAGTCTCATTGCAAAAGCTTTACCTATTATTCCGCTTCTTCCCGCACCATAAACAAAGATCTTTTGTGATGTTAAAATAATTTCCTTTGCTTTGTTAATGCTTTCATTATTAATATTGTTCATCACTTCGAGTATTTGTGAGGTTATAAATTTATATGATTCTTTCCATATCATTTTTCCCACTTATTTTGTATCTTCTTTGATATTATCCTTTCCAAAATTACCCTCATGTATTGGGCATCATGTTCTAGCAAAGGAGATACCGAAATTATTGTAATGTCATATTCTTTTTCATATATCAATTCAGCGAGAAAATCAAACTTTGGCTCTCCTCTCTTAATTGGCGCAAGCCTTATCATGTTTTCAGGCATTGTTTCAAGTGACGCAAATTGAACATAAAGTCCATTTGGGAAATATTTTTCAACCTTTTGAATAACCTTTTCATAATCTTGGGGAGATTTAAATAACATGCCTGATCTAGCCATAAGCTTAGGAAAATTAATTATAGGTACCACGTTCTTGACCTTTTTAGATACATCTAACAATTCTTCTAAACTACCTGCAACACTTTTTTTACCAGATGTTTCAAAACCGATCGGTATCTTTATATTCATTTTATTTAATCTATCCCTCACGATTTTAACATTTTGAATTATTTTTTTCATTGCATTTGCTGGTTCTTCGTCTCCATATAGACCTAGATTTGTTACAATCATATCTGCATTTAATACATTTGCCAACATCCCTGACCATATTATGTAATTTATCGACTTTTCTGTGAATTCATCATTTGAAACCAAATCTATATAATTTGGAGTATGAAAAGTGAGTTTAACATCCAATTCTTTCGCTATTTTTCCTAGGTCTTCCAATTCAGAATACGACCTCGCTAAATTCCATTGCAATATCCTTAATATATCACCTCTTTCAATCTGTGTATCAATACCTACACTTTCATAATTTCCCTCTTCATTTATCCTTAAAACATCAATAACAATTTTGCTCTCATCCTTTGTTTCTGGCATTACCTCTTTTGGCTTTAAACCTACCTCTACTGTAGCATCTACATCCATAACGTTAAATTTCATAAATGTTATTTCCAAGGCATTTAATCCCATTAAATATGTATCCTCTATAGCATCCCTTAGCATTCTGCCCTTGGAAGATAGAGGAATGCCTGTTAATCCAAATCTATACATGTGGACACCTAGATATATAAAACAAAATGGTATGTTATAAAATTTATTCAAAAGTTTATAATTTTATGTAAGTATCACAAATGACATCTTTGTTTACAGATTCTTTCATTATGTTAGCCATTTCATTGCATTCCACTTTTTCTTCTTCTTTAAATTCAATGTTAAAGTATCTCAGTATACCTTTAAAGGCTTTGTAACCATCAGCAACAGCCGAAATGAAATCCTTTGTTTCATTTACTGCATCTCCGCCTGCGAAAATCTTTGGAATAGAGGTCATCATATTTTTATCAACCCATATTTCATTCCTGTTCATTTTCAATTTTTCCAAGAATTGAGGTGGAAGGAATGATAAATCTACGTTTTGACCAGTTGCCTCTATAACTGTATCCACCTCCAGGAAAAATTCATAATCTTTTATTGGTACTGGTTTTAGTCTACCCTCTTTAGCACTTCCAACCATGTCATTCTTCCAATATCTTATCCCCTTAATATATCCATTTGAATCTTTAACATATTCAATAGGCGTAACTTTCCACATGAATTCTACTCCTTCTTCAACCGTTTCTTCCATTTCTTCTTCCGCATTAGTTGATGGATAACTTGGTCTGTCCTCAGCTCTTCTTCTGTAAAGTACATATACCTTTTCAGCCCCTAACCTTAAGGCGGTTCTAGCCGAATCCATTGCTGTAAACCCGCCTCCTATTATTGCAACCTTTTTGCCAATCTCCACCCTTTCACCTAGATTTGCCAACTTCAAGAATTCCAATGCATGATAGAAATATTTACCATCTGAACCTGGTGTTCCTGTTAAGTTTGGTTTCATATTTCCAATTCCAAGAAATATTGCATCGTAATTATTATAAATCTCTTCAAATGAAACATCTTTTCCCACCTTTTTATTGAAGTAGAATTTAACACCTGCATTCTTTACAAAATTGAATTCTTTTTCAATTACCTCCTTGGATAATCTATATTTAGGTATACCAAGGTTGAGTTCTCCCATAGGCACTGGAGCAGCTTCATAAACTGTGCATTCTACACCAAATTGTGTCAAATAATATGCAGCAGTTAAACCAGCTGGACCTGAACCAATGATTGCCACTTTTTTACCCGTTGATTTTCTTTTTTGATGATTTACTACTGTGGCATAATCTTTAAATTGCTCACCAACAAATCGTTTTAAATGTCTAATGGCCACAGGTTCTTTGTATACACAATTATCTTCACACCTGTGTGTACAAATATTCCCACATATCTGAGGAAATGGAAGATCTCTCATTATTATCTTTAAACTCTCAGCAAAATCTCCTCTTGCTATTGCTTGAACATAACCTGGTATATCCAACCTTGCTGGACATCCCTGAATGCATAGTCCGCATCCTAAACATCTAGAGGCTTCCTTCATTGCCTCTTCCTTTGTATATCCAAGCGTAACAACCTTATAAAAATCCTTTTTCCTATCTTCTGGTTTTTCATGTTTGATAGGAACCCTTTTAAAATTCAACATGTAGTATGATGGTTTTGGCATATCATATCGCCATACCTATATTATAATACAACATTAAAAATTTACTTTATTAATCAATGGAAAATTTTATTTTTATAAATTTCAATAATTTTATCATGAATTTTAAAATAAAAACTTTGATTATAACAATGTTATTATTTGGAGTGATATTTTATCCAATTTCTCTATCACAGAATATATCAAATCCGGTATGGG
>JBMFVL010000062.1:0-5360 GCA_049966015.1 Thermoplasmata archaeon
GGACTGGCTTCACAATACTACAGCAAAAAAGAGAAAAAAAGCAAAAAAGAAAAGGAGCTCATAGATTACATGGATGAATTGTAATAAAATCAGGGATATGCAAAATATGTAAAGGAAAATATGTAAAGGATATTCATATGTCTACACAATAGAGCATGAACATATCGTTAGAAAAATTAAAAAATTATTTTAAAAGTTCATTGTACAGCGTGGTTATTTCACGCATTATGCCTTCACTTTCCTCTTTTAATTTTTTGTTTATTTCTTCATTTTTCAGGTATTTTAAGTTTATTTTAACGTTTTCCATTGCTGATAAAGCACCACTGTTGAGTAAATGCAAACCCGAGTACAGATCAGATATTACACTGCTTTTGATTCCATTCCTGTACTCTTTGCAGAGTTCAAGTGCTTCCCTGATAAGTTTCATCAAATTAAGTGGAGATTCAGCAGCATGGATCAGTGCCATTTCCATTGCCTGTTTCCTCAACTCTTCATTGTCAGGGTGAGATTTCCTTGCCGCCATGAACTCGTCAAAAGATTGGGAATCTTTATCTATCATAACAAGCGCATTGTTTCTTAAAAGGGCCAGTTTAGATACGTCCCTTTCTTTATTGGAAATTGAAGTTGCCATGATGATAAGGGATATTCCAAGAGAAGATACCAAAGCAGCTGCAGAACCACCTCCTGGTGTAGGGGAGGTGTTGCTAAGCTTATCTACAAAGGCAGGAATCCTTAAATTCCTCAAACTAGAATTGCGCACCTTCTCAATCTTGGTTTCCAAAATCTGGTCCTTGTTGAAGTTGTTCAGCTTCAGGTAATACATGGAGGCATCGATCAAAGCGTCTACAGGAATCTCCCCGACGATCTCCCCTTCAACTGTATTTACTCCAAACCTTTCCGCTTCTATTTTTACCATTTCCGTTGCCATATGGAGAGTAGTGCCTTTGAAATTCACAAGGTTCATAGATACCTGGGCCTGGTTCCTTTCTTTTATATAAAAGCCAAGTGCCTTGGCGTATCTTAGCCCGCCGTCCTTGTTCCTTACATGCTTGGCAATCTCTTTGGCTACCTTTACATCCCCTGTGGATAAATAGATGTTGTAAGCAACCAAAAATGGCCTAGCTCCAACAGCAGTAGTGCCTGCAGTTGGATGGATGTTCTTAGGCCCGAAATCAGGCATATGCAAGGGGTCCTTGCCTATAACATCCCTCAATCCCTCGAATTCCCCCTTCCTTACGTTGGCAAGGTCTTCGTGTTCTGGTATTGAAGCGGAATTCGCATACAAGAAAACAGGTATTCCGAACTTTTCAGCATATTCCTTTGCAAACTCTTTGGAAAAGGCAATAACTTCCTCCATTGTGCATCCTTCAACAGGTACGAAGGGTATCACATCAACCGCACCCATTCTAGGATGCTCCCCTTTATGATGGTTGAGGTCAATACGTTTTATTGCAATCTCTGCAGCATTCATCATCGCTGTTTTCACGCTCTGGAAGTCCCCGATCATGGTGAAAACAGAACGGTTATGGCTTTCATTGTACTCAATATCAATAAGGTCTACACCTGTAACATTCCTTATTGCAGATTCAATTTCACTGATAATTTCCTTATTTTTTCCTTCACTAAAATTAGGAACGCATTCTATCAACATAATCCCACAGATACCATAAACATATTCAATTAATTTAAACTTTTGAGATAATTGCAGGAATCCCCAAGTCAATTGCATTTATTTTAGAAGTTTTAAAAACTTGCATAATGTACCATGTTTTCATAGCCTATCTGGTTTAGCACAAAATACTTGACTCCGTTCAAGTCAGGGGGTTTTGTGATCAGATAGCTGAGCTCTTCTATAAGCTCTCTGGTTTTCATGGTTTATCATTTTGTGTTAAGATGTTTATACGTTTGTATAAATATGTCAACATTAATCGCTAACATGGTTTGTCTGCTATCTTGATAAAACAATAACTTAATAACCGGAGAATTCTTGTTTATACGTGCCTTTTCATGTATGTATAGGTAATAGCCTAGATAAGCAAAGGAGTTTAATCCTCCAAAGAATAAGCATAATCTAAAAAAATTTGTTAACATTATCGAAGCTGTTACTTAATCACCATATGTTGTTTGTGTGTACATCAAACACAATTGCACTTAATAACTAATTTATATATTAACATTACTAAAACTTTATATACTTGTGTATCAATAAGATATATATAGATGAAAAAGATAGGGAAGGTTATCAATATTACTAAAGAAGGGCAGGTTACTTTATCGCTTTTAGAAATGCCTAGAATCGGGGAGGAAGTGTATACAAAGGCAGGGGTTGTTGCAGGCAAGGTATCCCGAATTTTCGGAAGCGTTAAAGAGCCCTATTGCAGTGTCAAGCCATCTATCAACCAGAAGATACTCTACACGTTGATAGATGATTATTTGTACGGAAGAGGATGATCATGGCAGAAAAGAAAGAAAAAAATGAAAAAAATATCGAGGTAGATGAAATCAAGGTTTGTCCTGAATGTGGGAGCACACATATCACAAAGGATTACGAGAAAGGTGAATTTGTTTGCGAGGAGTGCGGTCTGGTTTTAAGCGATAAGATCATCGACCATGGAGCTGAGTGGCGTGCGTTTGATGTTGAGCAAGGTGAGAAGAGGGCAAGGACCGGTGCTCCAATGACCTATACCATGCATGACAAGGGGCTGTCAACAGAAATAGGGTGGAAAAACAAAGATTCTTACGGCAATACAATCCCTACCAAGAACCGTGCGCAATTGTACAGGCTAAGAAAATGGCAGAGGAGAATAAGGGTATCCAACGCAACTGAACGTAACCTCGCAATGGCATTGTCCGAGCTGGAAAAAATATCCTCCAATATGGATTTGCCAAAAAACGTAAGGGAATCCGCTTCAATGATATACAGAAAAGCAGTGAACAAGAATCTTATCAGGGGGCGCTCCATCGAAGGGGTAGTAGCAGCCTCTTTGTACGGCGCATGCAGGGAATGCAATGTACCCAGAACCCTGGATGAAATGGCAGCTGCTTCCAGGATTTCCAGAAAAGAAATAGGTAGGACCTACAGGTTCATGGTAAGGGAACTCAAACTGAAGTTAATGCCAACAAAGCCACACGATTATATTTCCCGGTTCTGTTCTGAACTCAAGTTAGATGGTGAAGTCCAGACAAGGGCACTGGAAATTCTAAAAGAAGCAACTGAGAAAGAGCTCACTTCCGGAAGGGGGCCAACCGGTGTAGCTGCCGCAGCCATATACATATCCTCCATACAGTGCAATAAAAGAAGGACGCAGAGGGAAGTCGCTGAGGTGGCAGGGGTTACGGAAGTAACAATCAGAAACAGGTACAAAGAATTAACCGAAAAGCTCAATATACAAGTTGAATTTTGAGCACGGGGTTTTGCTATGCACACTTTGCCTGTTGTAGTCATAAACTTCAAGTCATACGAGCAGATATACGGTGAAAAAGGATTGAACATTGCCAAATACGCAGAAAAAGCTTCGTTAGAAAACGATATCTCTATTTATGTAGCTCCCCCTGTTATCGATATATACCAGTATGCAAAAGCTCTTTCCATACCGGTTATAGCGCAGCATGTAGATTCTGCTGAACCATCGAGAAATACTGGTTTTATCACAGTAGAAATGCTGGGAAGTGCCGGTGCACACGGTTCTTTGCTGAACCATTCTGAGCATCCAATAAGCCTTCACGATATAGCTATATCAATAAACAAATTGAAGTCTATGAATCTGAAATCCATTGTATGCGCACCTACAAGCGAAGAAGCTTCTGCCATAGCTATGCTTTCTCCCGATTTCATAGCAATAGAGCCTCCTGAGTTAATCGCAGGCAATGTATCTGTATCCAAGGCAAGGCCGGAATTGATCTCTGATACTGTAGAAAAGGTGAGGAAGGTTATGCCTAAAATGCCTATACTTTGCGGCGCAGGCATAAAAGATGGCTCGGATGTGAAAAAAGCAGTGGATCTGGAAACGGATGGCATTCTGGTTGCAAGCGGTGTTGTAATAAGCAAGGATCCCAAAAGATCATTGGATGAATTGTTAAAGGCATTTTAAAAGGTTAAAAATGGTAGAGGGTATAGTTATAAAATCCACCTCGAATCTCAACGAAGTATTGCTCAATGGCCCGGCAGATATAGGAAGCTTTCTTGTTTACGAAGAAAATGAAGAGAAATTGATCTACAAAATAGTTTCGCTGGAATACAGAACCGAGGAAGAGGGCATCATAAAATACTCTCAGGCTCAAAAAATGCTTGAAAGCAAAGAGTTGAACTCCTCCACCAAATACCTCATTGCAATGTGCAAGCCCATATGCCTGGTCAAAGAAGGTTCAGTAAAAAACCTCAAGCGCATTGCACATCTATATTCAAAAATGAGATCCATAAAGGAAGATGACCTGTCCTTCCTGCCCAAGTCGGGAATATTCATAGGCAAGGTAAGGGATGGAAGCAACGTATTAAACATTGATGTTAAAATGGAGTCCAGGGCATTTATTACCCATCATGTACTCATAACCGCAAATACTGGCAAAGGGAAAAGCAATATCCTCAAGGTTATGCTATGGTCTCTCCTCAATTCCTCTACAGTAGGCGCTTTTGTTATAGATCCCCACGGTGAGTATTTCAGCGTACTGGAGAAAAATGATAATTATAGAGAGATGGGGCTTTTTTATGCGCCTACTGATAGGAAGAAAGGGAATTCCCTGATAATCAATGTGAAGTCCATTATGCCAGGCCACTTTGAAGGCATATTCAATCTCACAGATGCACAGCTCGATTTAGCTTATCTGCTGTTCAAAGAAGCCAACAACAGATGGATCTCTGAACTGTTCAATGAAAAAAGCACCTATGTCAACAATCTGTTATCTCAAAGGCAGATACAGCCAATAACACTCAAAACCCTGCAGAGAAAGATTACCACGCAGCTAGGCTTGAACAAGGATAAGGAAGGCAAGGTTTTTACCCTGGAGGAAGGCAGGGGGGAAGGTACAATAAAAAACATTGTTGAATCTGTTTTAAGTGGAAAAATCGTTATCATCGATACTTCATCTCTCTATGAAGAACAGGAATTGTTGATCACGAGCATAATCGCCAATAACCTTTTCAAAGAAAAAATCAATGCCAAAGAAGAAGGCAGAAACACCTCCCCTGTTGCCATAGTACTCGAGGAAGCGCCCAAAGTGCTGGGAGAATCCATTCCAGGAGATAACATCTTTAAAAAAATAGCGAGAGAAGGAAGGAAATTCGGTGTAGGCCTTATAGCAGTTACGCAAATGGCCTCAGTTATTCCAAAGGATATCCTTGCAAACATGAATACCAAAATCAT
>JBMFVL010000063.1:0-5200 GCA_049966015.1 Thermoplasmata archaeon
GTTAATAATAATCATATGGGAATTGTTTATATCTGCTGGTCTAGCAATAGACCTAGTTGCATCGATTAACTTGCTTACAACATCTGTTTCGAAGGATATTGTTTCATCATCTACAGGAATAAATATGATAGCTAGAACCGCAGGAGGTGTTGTCGGTGGTACAATATCTGGATATATATTAACTTCATACATTTATTATTACCATTTTAATATTAATGCCATTCCTTTGCTGTTGCCTGATAATCATGCGTATTTTTTAGCTTTTTTTGTGTCTTCCATGGTTTCCCTTTTGATTTTGTTAATATCCCTGTTCTCTAGGAAGTAAGGGTCATATTTATTTTAATAACTACTACTAAAACATCAAAAATATTAAATAATACTAAGTATTATCTAATATTGATGTTTAAAAAAAGAGAGGTTAATACTAACCAGAGGCAGATAATATACAATTTCATGATGACAAACAAGGGTCATTTTACTGCTTCCCAGGTTTATGATAATGTAAAGTCAACCCTTCCTAGAATTACAAAAGCTACTGTTTACAAAGTTCTCAGGCACCTTGTAGATAAAGGATTGATCATGTCTTTTGTTATAAACGAAGTTGAAATTTTTGATAGCAACGCGGTCCACGATGTACATGAACATTTTGTATGCACAGTATGCCATAATATATATGACATTTATGTACCGGAAGTTAGAAAAGCCTTTACTGATGAAATAGCAAAAAAATATCCAGAGAAAGAATTCAATTATTTCTCTATCGTTATCACGGGCATTTGTGAATCATGCCAAAAAAAAGGTGAGAAAAATGGTTAAATTAGATGAAAAAGCGCCGGAATTTGAAGAGGATGCATACATTGCAGGAGAAGACAAACCCAAGAAGGTTTCGTTGAGGGATTATAGGGGTAAATGGGTAGTATTTTTCTTCTACCCTAGAGACTTTACCTTTGTATGCCCTACTGAACTTAGAGAATTTGCAAAAAGATCTGGTGAGTTCGAAAAGGTGAATGCAAAAATTATAGCGGCAAGTACAGATAGCTATTACTCCCACAAAGCTTGGATGGAAAAGGACCTTCCACAGGTCAAGTATCCAGTTATTGCCGATGTAACACACAGGATAAGCAAAGATTACGGTGTTTATGACGATAAAAGTGGTGCTGCATACAGAGGGACATTCATTATAGATCCAGATGGTATGTTGAGGTACTATGTTGTATCTTCCATGAATGTGGGTAGAAGTGTTTCCGAAACCTTGAGGGTACTGGAAGCATTGCAGACCGGTGGACTTTGCCCTGTAGAGTGGGAACCAGGCCAAAAACTGCTTTAAACTTTTTATTTTTTATTTTTGGTTTTCCTTGCTTTAAGCTCCATTTCTATTTCCTGATCTAGAATTATTGAAATTACATTTTTTGTTTGACCATTGAGGGATTCTTTTTTAAGTTCGTGTTTATACCCTTTAACTGCAAATTTTTCAACCAATATTATGATTAAATAACATTTTTCTCCAAGTAATTTTGTTAAAATTTTTGCTATTGCTTTACCCTGCATATATGGCTTATTTGCAATGCTTTTCTCATTGGATAGGGTTTCCCATAACTTCCAATGGCCTTTTTCAATAGGTATATAATATAAAAGATAATCTTTCCAATACTCATTCACGTAGGGCAATATACCTTCGTATAATCCTACACCAAAAGCCTCTGCCTTCAATGCAAACTTTGTAAATTTGATTGACTGCACATCTATTTTGTTATTAATAGACATATTGATTGCATTAAGATTTGCTATTATACTTCTTGGATAGGATTTCAAGTTCTTTTTCCAATTCTTCGTGTTGACCCTGTATTTCATTTCTTTCAAAACTTTCAAATGCCTTTAACATTTCTGTTTGAATCTCTTCACTGAATAGTTTATCTGCAATATTGAAAAGTACGTTGTTTTCCTTTATTATATGCTGGCCCATTAGCCGTATATAATAATATCCTGTATCAGAAAAGGTTTTTCCTTCATTTTTTCCAGATTTCATCGATTCCAATGCGTTTTTCATTGTTTTTATATATTCTCTTGCTGTATTATGTTCATCCAACATCACGTATATTGGACCGGATTTTAATGATTCATCTGCTTTCCCCATTAAAGGAAAGAGATATTTCTCTTCCTTTCCATGATGGCATTTATCAACATATATTGTAATAAAATTCAAAAGTTTATCAATATCTGAATAATCAACCTCTGTATTAGAGGATACCCTTTCACATATGGTATTCAGAACATCAAAACTTTCAGATATTATTTCATGCTCCCCTTTAAGCTGGTCTGTTGCTTTTCCCATAGAAGCCACACTCATTATAATATAGATAGATATAATTTATAAAAGATTCTATTTGATTTGTTGAAAATAATGCCATGATTGTTACATTAAATTATTTTTTACTGTAAAAGCTCTTTCATACTGTACAGGCCAGGTTTTTTTACTTTCTGCGATTTCTTGTTTCATTACCCAGTAGGGGTCCCTTAAAAGCGCCCTTCCTATAGTTACCATATCTGCCTTATTTTCTTCCAGTATTTTTTCTGCAAAATCATATTGATAGATATAACCAACAACAGAAACCAATATTCCCACTTCTTTTTTTATTTTTTCCGAAATGAACACATTATAACCTTTTTCTTCCGGAACCTTTACATTGGGGGATATTCCACCAGAAGAACAATCTATCAGATCAACACCATGATTCTTAAGCTCTTTGGCAAGGTAAACAGAGTCCTCTAAACTCCATCCATTTTCAATAAAATCAACACCAGATATCCTAACAAATAGAGGATTTCCCTCTGGAATGCTACCTCTAATTTCATCTACTGTTTCTATTAGCATTCTAGTTCTGTTCTCAATTTTGCCACCGTAAATATCATTCCTTTTGTTTGTAACCGGAGACAAAAATTCGTGGAGTAAATAGCCATGCGCGGAATGCAACTCTATTATTTTTATACCTGCCTCAACTGCCATTTTAGCAGATTTAGCAAATTTTTTTTCTAATTTTTTTATATTTTCTATAGTCAGCTCTTTTGGTGTTGGGTATCTCTCATTATAAGGTAGAGATGAAGGTGCAATTGCATTTACTGTTTCTTTTTCTATTTTTATATCACGTTCCCATGGGACATGTGACCTTGCTTTTCTACCTGCATGAGATAACTGTATTCCAGGAATAGAACCTGTGGAATTAATAAATTCAGCTATTCTAGATAACCCATTTTTCTGCTTTTCGTTTTCTAAAACCAAATCTTTGGGGGAGATTTTACCTTTTTTTTCTATTGCAGTTGCTTCCATCATTATTATTCCAGTTCCACCTATAGCTCTGGAACCGTAATGAACCAAATGGAAATCATTGGCAATGCCATTTTCGGCAGAATACATTGCCATCGGGGACATCATTATACGATTTCTGATGTTAGCATCTCTTATCTTCAATGATTCTAACAATTTCACATGTTACTAATCTAGTAACCGTATATAAAATCTTACCTTTGGAAACATTAAACTGAAGAAATGCGGGGAGCCGGATTTTCATTGATTTTTGAACCGGCGAATGCCTGCGCAACAGGATCTTAAGTCCTGCACCGTTGGCCTGGCTTGGCTATCCCCGCTTATATAAAGATATGAAAACACTATATAAATAACCTTCTATTTTTCTTTGATTTGTGGATTGATTTTGCATACAATATATCCAGATAGAGCAAATATTGCCCGTATAAAAGCAATCGGATTTGATATGTTTTTTACCATATTGCTTGGCTTGTAATTCTTCCAGAGATTGCCATGTTTCTTGGTTAGCTGTTTCCTTCCATATCCATTCCAAAAAGCTTGCTTGATGAATTTGTACCATGTATCTCTGCTATAATGTTCTACCTCCATTTTTTCAATGTATTGTATTTTGCATCCGTTCCTAACTGCCCTTAAATTTAAATCGATATCTTCTGCAGTTATAAAAGAGACGTCAAACCCATTAATTGCTTTGAATTCTTCTATAGGATATGCTAGATTGGTTGATGGATAGGTAACATCATACCCATTGATGTATAATTCAACCCTATCCAGGTTGGTAAATGAATCTGTACCCATGGAAATTGTTTTGCCAGCTAATATTGTTTTTTTACAATAATTTTCTCTTATGGCTTGTACCCATCCTTCTTTAGCTATGCAGTCACCGTCTATAAAGGCCAATATTTCCCCCTTTGCCTTTTCTGCACCGTAATTCCTTCCTTTTCCACGGCTACCTCTGTCCTGGAATAACTTTATGTTTGAATATTGCTTTTCATACTGCTTTACTATTTCTGGAGTGTTATCGTCGCTGTAAGCATCTACGATTATTATCTCAAATGGGGGCTCCTGTGCAACTAAACTATCCAGTAAGTTTTTTATATGCTTTTCTTCGTTTTTAACTGTGATTACTATACTAACCAACATGTGTTACACCGTTTAGTTTTACATGATATATTATTTAATCAGATATATTTCTTTATTGACATATGAATTCTTTTTTCTAAAAATTTAAGGCGTTAACTAAACTGCAAGTAAGTCCTCCATGAGTATAATGTACGGCAATGCTCCTTTTATTGTTTATTTCTTGGTTTTATCATCATATTTACCTTAATCCAAATATATTTTTATATTAGAGTTATCGCATATTCTATGGTTTTTGTTAACTAACATCTTTCTTTAGAGATTATCAACCATGAAAAGTCGGGAATACTTAAACCTCCATGATATAATCCTATACCATTTATTCCTGGTTGCAAATGCCTCATGTAGTGCCTTTCTTATTATGTAATATGCTCCATTGAGGTGGGCGTATATTAATGTTTCTTTTTACCTTTGAATATTCTCCTTTCCATCCTTCTTCCAAGGTATTAGTCGTGTTTTCTATTGTTTTACTATCCAAAAATGAACAGCTGGATGTGTATGGTACGTTATGAACGAGTATCTTTATTCCTTTTTTAGTACCTTTGTATTCTATCCAGAATATTAATATACTAAAAGATATCTGAACGAACTTTAGATTGTTTATCCCCCATATTGATATTCTGCTTCCATCCATTATTATGATATATTACTATTCTATCCATGTTTTTTGACCATGCATATTCAACTGTACTGTGGTAATGTATATCGTATGTGAATCAGGATAGAATTTGAATGACCTGT
>JBMFVL010000064.1:0-5188 GCA_049966015.1 Thermoplasmata archaeon
CGTTAAGACGGTTAAAACTAATATGATCGGGCAAGCTATTATTAGATACTCCTTCTGATCTAAATAGTACTTCAATATGCTTGAGCATATTAAAAATCTTCTGGTCAGATGTAAAGTTTAAGAATAGTGTTGTAGAATAGGCAAAGTATCTATTCATATCATTATTGGCAGAAAATCTGAAATTAGTAATATCAAAAAAAGACTTATCTATGCGGTTTAACTGTTTTTCTAAATTCAGTTTCC
This sequence comes from Thermoplasmata archaeon, assembly GCA_049966015.1. Taxonomy (GTDB): domain Archaea; phylum Thermoplasmatota; class Thermoplasmata; order Lutacidiplasmatales; family JAMCUS01; genus JBMFVL01. The sequence continues at coordinate 244 of JBMFVL010000064.1, forward strand.
CACGAATATACTTGCTTTCTTCTTCAATCCTAACGTACTTCCTGTATATGCCTTCATTCATTTGTTTTTCCAATGTATTAGCGTACAATAAAACAAGTAATTCAAATATGTCATTGACCTCGTAGCTAGAGGATATATTTAATGCTGGTTCAGAAAATGATGGAAGATGATATGTGTAAAGAAGCATCTTAAATAAGTTCTTAACGGTTTCTTCTATGTTTTTTCCATTCTTTGTCCATATTTTAGGAAGAATAGAAATTCTAAAATTTCCTATCTGAACAATACCAACATAATGCTTGAAGTAAAAAGTAGATTTTTGAATATTTATAAAATTAGACCATTTTTTATTTTTTCCATTCAAGCTAATAATTTCCTTTAGCAAAATATCGTCGTGAATTTTTTCATATTCATATATCTTAATATCTTTAACATCAAGCATTTTGGTTACCTACGAAGTTTTTAAGTGCATTTTTGAAATCATTTTTATCATAAAGAGCATTTGTTGGTATATAGTATGGGTTTTCAGTATCGTTATTCTTCTTGAATAATATACCCCCCAATACCGTTTCGTAAAGAATTTCATCACTGCCGAGGTAGATCTCTTTAAGTAAGGGGATTATCTTATATACAAATATTTGCCTAAGTGTTTCGTATGGATCGTCTTTTGTGTATTCAATATCTCTAAAAAAAGCATGGCCAATCTGGAAATCTTCTCCTTTAGTTATTACTATATTTTGATTAAGTAATTTTAATAATTTTACTACATCATTTTCAAAATTTATTTTATCTAGGATAAAAGGATTTTTTTCAACCCATTCTTTGATAACTTCCAAATCAGGATTAATACTGAAAAATATGAACCTTCTTATTAATGCAACATCTAATAAAGCGATACTTCGATCGGAATCATTCATTGTACCTATTATAAAAAGGTTTTCAGGCACAGAAAACTCTTCATTAAAATTGGGGATCTTTAGTGACATTCCTTCTGACTCTTTACCTACCCTTTTATCAGGCTCTATGAGTGTAATCAGTTCACCAAATATTCTAGAGATATCCCCCCTATTTATTTCATCAATAATTATTGCATAATTATTTTCTAAATCATTACGTGCTTTATCACAAATATTCTTAAATATCCCGGATTCAAAATCGTATACAACATTTTCGTTCTTTATTTTCGCCTTAATGCCTCCAATAAATTCTTCATATCCATATGATTGATGAAAAGTGACTTTTACTAACCTATCTTCAACATTTATATCAGATAACTTACTCATTATTTCATTGTTTCCAGAAATTAACTTTTCTATATCTTTTATATCCTTAATAATTCCACTAACTAGACCTTTAGCAATGATTTGAGCAAAGTAAGTTTTTCCTGTACCTACGGGACCATGGAGAATAATGTTTTTTAGGATGGCTTGGTCTTTTATATTTGATGTATCATTATTTATCTCGTTATTATTGTTTTCAGTTTCTTGGTAGTAAGGTAAATTATTTTTCGTTTTAGAATAATATTCTTCGTTAATAATTTTAACAAGGTCAATAGGTGCTGATGTTAGGTAAGCACCCTGCCTTAAAGTAACATTCTTATTGTAAAAAATTCCTTTATTTTTATCTAAAATGTTTTTTAGGTCCTGTTCATGATCCTTTCGTATATCCTCCCAAATGATAGAGGGTGAAATAACCTTAAAGTCTACAAGTATAACGTAGTAACCATCATTTTTTTCTGTTTCAGTCCAATGAGTTCCTTGTGGAATTTCAAACTTTTCAGATACTTCCTTGACTTTAGAAATTCCAACCATACTATTATTTTTATCCATTACTAAATGAATAACACGATCATTTTTTTTAATTTTTCTCATGTTGGCATAGATATCTTTTCCATCTTTGCTTTTTTGAGGACTCCAAAGAGCTTTTCCTAAGCTAGAATCAAATAGAGGGGGCTTAAGTAAGTTATTAATATTGTGCCCTGTTTCATTTGTTTTTTCAATCCACCACTGGGGAGTGTTGTTTAGTATATTATTTTTTTTATTTTTTACCTTATCCCATAGTCTATCCATTTCCCATAATGTTAAATTATTGTCCTTAGCTATTTTATTTACCAAATTATTAAAACGAACGTAGTCCTTGAGAGGATCATTAAACTTTTCATCCCCTTCATCTAAAATACTATTCACAGCATCTACAGTAAGATTATTCCATAATGCATATTTATTCGGATAGGCTAAAAGTAAAATTGCACTGTATATAGCTATATCCACACCTTTTACTTTGTATCTACCATCATCAGATAAAACGTCTTTCAATCTTTCCTGAATCGGTGAATTTTCATCAAGCAACCTATTAATAGCTTCTTTTAATTTATCAAAGTTTTCCTGCAATTTATATTTATTATTATTTAAGTAATAAATCGACCAGTGTTTGTTATCCTTAGTAAATCTTTCGAATGTTTCCCAATCAAATTTACCAGATCTAAAAGAGTCTCCAAACTCTTTAATTACCGTTATTTCGTCTTCCTTTAATTGCGGATTGTTGGTGAAATCTTCAATAACCATTTTTGCAAAGTTAGAAACGTCTTTCATAATTATTGCAAGTAATTGTTCATAATTATAATTTACTATGGGATCGTCTTTTGTAACAGTTTATTGATAAATAAATTATAATATTTTTAAAAAAATTAATATAAACGTGCCTTTACTAACATAGAATAATAGCACGTAATCAATAAAACATGTTCAAATATATTTTTCAAATTCAAAACATCGGTAACATTATAAAAGTAATTACTTCAAAAACGCTAAACTACAGATTAATTAAATTTTCGAAAAATTTCTTTGTTTCTGAATCTTCAAAAAATATGTAAGTTCCATAAACTCCTCTTGTTAATAGTATTCTATATCTGTTAATTAATAACTCTTTTACTTTTTTTTCAGATACAGTATTACCTTTCTTAGCATCATTAAATAGAACTTTAATCTCAAAGTCTTCGCAATTTTCTCCAAGTGCCCATGAGTTTTTTCTGTAAACAAGGTCTCTTCCCCATATAAGACCAGCATAATCTGTTTCAAATCCCTGTGCACCATAAACAGATGCACAGGACTCCATTTTATTTGAACCACCATTAACCCAGAATGGTGCATAATCCATTTTGGGGTCCATAAGCCATTTTATAGTTATATTGCTATTTTTATAAAGATCAAAACTAGATGGTAACGGGTAACCAACTCTGATATTATCTAGTGAGTTTGATTGTGTACTCCCCTTTGCCTCTGTAAAAGAGGCAAGTAATGCTACCTTCTTTTTATTTTGGGATTTTATTTTAAGAGAATTAACCATATCTATAATTGAGTTAAAAACTTTTAAATCGTAAAAATATGAATATTTATTATTGTTAACCTTATTACTTAATAAGTCATTTACAAATCTATTATATTCATATCCATTTCTGTATAACCCTTTTAATATTATTACTCTAGGATTATTTAGTAATGTTTTAAAATTGCTATCAAATCCTTCTTCATTTTTACCTAGTATTTGAGTTTCATCATAAAAAAAAACAGAGATATCTGCAACCTTTTCACCATTAATTATGTTGTTTGATGTCATTCTCTGTGCCTCATCGAATATAGCAATGTCGAAGTGATCTTTATAATCTTCTGCTATCCCTGGTCTATTTTTATTCCCTGTTGAATAATATTTAATTAAAGTAGAACCCAGCCCAATTTTAATAGAATTTAATAAAAACCTTAAGGATTCTATCATTCTGTTATTTCTATAAGCAAGAACTGCTTTTTTATTCATCGATAAAGCCCTTAGAAGGAGATTAAGTGCAATTAGTGTCTTTCCTGATCCTGGTCCACCACTAATTAGATAAACATTTTTTCTATTATATTTTAAATCATCTATTATATCTGCATAAGGCTCTAACTGATCACTATAAAAACCGTATCCATTTGCTGCAAGAGAGGCAATAGCTCCATCCATTATGTCATTGTAATATTTTCTAACAGCTTCAAAAAGATTCTGGTTTTGTACATAACTTGAATTAAGGAAATGTTGGATAGATGCTGTATTAATGGATGGCAATAACAAAGTTATTAATTTATCAACCAGTTTATTTCTATCATCCTTAAAATAGATTTTATCGAATTTAGAGTTGCCAGAGATATTATACAAAATTACAAAAGATTTTATATTGGATTCATTATTAATATTTTTCACACTGAATTTTATTTTCCCCTCGTAATTAAGAACCTGATAGATAGGATTAATCACTCTCTCTTCATTGGATTTAACAAAATAGTCGTCGATATTGTTTATAACAATATTTTTCCATCCTTTAAGCTCCAAGATTGCAATGGAAAGTGTATCCGGATTTCCACCTATAAATATTGAATCTACCCTCTCAAAGCCACCTGGTATAATGTACTCAAGTACAATTCCTATATTTTCACTACTTTTTTCTTTGGATAACAATTCTTTAGATAAAGTGTATAGGAACTTCAATTCACCATCCCATGAATTTTTTAATTTTGGATCAGGTTCCCTACCTAAAATAGTTTTATATTCATTTGCTAGATTAACTACCATATTTCCTTTTTCGTACTCACTCACAAAATTTTTTATGGTATTACAATAAAGATTATTCATGTTTTATATTAAGTGCTAATATAATATTTAGTTTTTTTCAATTTTCTATACCGATTAACTACGGCTTTTTTATAATATTCTTTTATTATATAAAAGATTGAAAAGATTATACTTATATTATCTACATCTGTATTATGGAGATCATTTATGATGCTTGTTGTAAGAGAGGATAACACCAATGACTCAAGTTTAAGAGATAACAAATTTTGATTAATACTAGCATTACTTAAAACCGTAGGGGTAATTAGAAAGATGTCTTATCCTGAAATCCTTTCCTACAATCATTCTA
>JBMFVL010000065.1:0-1494 GCA_049966015.1 Thermoplasmata archaeon
CTTCTCGAGATATCCTCATCACCCTCTCCAATACCCATTTTGGATTCAGGTCAGTTACGCCTGAAGTGAGGTATAGATGGGTGGCCATAGAGGTAGTAATGAAGTTGATAAAGGGAATCAACAATCTAGGTGCAGAACTATTGAAAAAGATTATGAACTCACTTGCTAACCCTTATAAATCTACTATGGTGATTAAAAATGTGTAAAATCGCAAAACTATAGTTGTGTTATATCAACATGTTAGTAGTTACCACTGACATATTTTAATGATTAAATAATTATATATATGTAATTTTTACATGCGAAAAAAATCAGTTAGATTTCGTCCATATAAAACAACAAAAATTAAATACTAATAACAATACTATCTTATCTATCTTATTAGTGGATATCCTTATCAATATAAAGTGATGTTTATGTGCAGGTACAAAATGCGTAATAGAAGGAAGGGAGTATCGGATATTATAGGCAATATACTGATACTCTCCATCACTGTAACATTATTCTCAACCCTTTTTTACTGGGTAGGCACTTTGCCAGCCCCTACACCAAGTGTGAGTACTCAATTTACAGCATCTATTATAACTAACAGCAATACAATAACTGAAATTCAAATAACTGACCTGGGTGGGAGTCCATTATACAATAGCAGTACAATAATATACATTTCATACCAACTGTCTCCACAGAACAATAAAAATTATTACATATCTTCAGGAATGTTAGGAAATCCTAACTATAACGGCGTATGGTTACCAGGTATGGTATGGAGCATAACCACAAATGTACCAAGTGAAGTAAGTGGTAGTTCTCAGGTAGTTACCATCAATATAGTAGACGTATCAAAAAATCAATTAGTATGGAGCAACCAATACCCTCTCTATGCATCCAACCTGCCACCGATAATAAACGCAGAAGGGACAATCCCAAATATGCCAATACAATGGGGGGAATCTTTCCAGGTATGGGCATCAGTATATGAACCTCAACGGGGTGTAACTATAACATCTGTAGTATTATCAATACCTTTATTCGGCGTCAATGCAGCAAATATGGGTTTCGATAATACCCATTACATATGGATTTCAAGTTCAATAACAACTTACCCTACTAGTTATATCAGCAGTGCCTCTGCATCGATAACGGCAACAAACAGCAATGGGCAACAGAGTAGCATTGTGTTGACTATACAATTTACACCACCACCACCACCTCAAGCACCCAATCTGTGGGTATCGGAGATAGCTATGTACGATGGTAATGGTGAAGGAAGCCCATTTGGGGGGTATGGCAATAATGTAAATTTGGTAAATATTGTTATTCAAAATGGTGGGTATGGGGTAGCATATACAATATACGTTGCTGTATACTATTATACATACGAACGATATTTAAACTGGCAATCTGATGAATGGGGTACATATTGTTCACTTGGAGGCTACCAATGGGCAGGATGGTGGATATGGAGCTACAATTTTTATAGCTTTGCACCTA
>JBMFVL010000065.1:1573-5149 GCA_049966015.1 Thermoplasmata archaeon
TCAAGGTGGATGGGTAAATATTAATAATTATTTCCAGATATCTATATGGTATTACGATAGCATAGGCAATGAATACTACTATCAATGGGGCGGGGCTTTTGTAGCATCTGGTCCAGGCGATACTTGTCCATAATTATTACAGGTAAACAACTCTAAAGAATTATTTCCCATACCTTTTTTTGATCCAAGGGTAACTCAAAAATGCAATAATTATTGCAATACCTATTACTATAACAACAATAGCTTCATCTATCTCTTTCATTCTTATATTAACACCATTTGCATTACTTGAGGGAGGTGCTGGTTGAATTTCAACTTTCTGCAAAGTTATTATCAAGTTGGTTATGTTGTATCCGTTTACAATTACACGGTAGGTATAATTGACATAACCCTTCTTTGAAAAATTAATAATATATGAACCATTAGGTAAAGAGATTGAAAAAGCACCATTATAGTTTGTATAACCATATAGTGATGAGTTCACATAAATCGACACATTGCTCAATGAAGTGTGAGTTGCATTATAAACGAATCCAGATATATTGTAATAATATGTTAGTGGCAATGTTTTGTTTGCAGGGTAAACAATTACTGTTGTAAATGAAAATGTAGTTTGGTTAATTTGATCTGTTACCAGTGAAGATATATTATATTCTCCAGGATTATTGAATATTATGGAAAAAGTGCTATTGGTGTTATTTATAGCAGTGCCATTGATGTACCATCTATAATAATATGATGGCACCCCTCCATTTGTAATAGAACTAAAAGTATCGTAAAGGGGTGCATATCCTTTATTAACTTTTGAGATTATTGAAGATCTTAGTTTTCCTTGGTTAGTAATCTCCAGCATATAAAAACGGGTAGCCGTTTGTACGGGGAAAACATATTCATTTGGTGATGAAGATAAATTGCCATACTTGGGATAAAACAACCTATATACATCCCATGAAGGTGTAGATATTAATAATGGATTATTATTGTTACATTCTGCTGTATATATCCATGAAGTTGATAAATTGTAGCTAGACATTATATACATCTGATCAATCCATCGACCGCTGTAGTTGATATCCAAGCTAGCAGTTATATAATAATTAAAGCCTAAGTAAGCAACTGTTGTAAAATAAGAGATATTTGAATATGTTTTATTTAATGGTTTTATACTTGTATGCACAATTGTTGCGTTGGTAAAAGGGTTCAAAAGTGTTACGTTATATTGAACCTTAAAAGCGCTGTTTTTTATGTATGAGGATATTACAGGAACTGATGTGTAGATATTATTGCCTATTATATCACTCGAATTGGAAAGTATTATTGCAGCTACTGTTGACGCATCTGTTATTCCAGAAGGAGTGGAAAACGAGCATAGGTCCCCATTAGATGCATTCAGTACAATAAATTGAGTAGTATTGGTCATAAGAGCAACATATCCTCTCCCTCCATATTTAAATGGAACAGCAGCACCGTAAGAATCTACATTCTTCAAAGTTGTGTTCCATACAACCGTCTTGCTCAATACATTTATAGCAAGTACCTCTTCAGTAGAATTCCCTGTTCTGCTGAACAAAGTAACAAAAAGTAGAGGAGGGGAGTTTTTAATGTTCAATAATGGTCCATACCCACCACTTGCATTATTTATCAAAAATTCACTCTCTAAAAAAGGCGTACTTCCTATGAATTGCCCAAGACCTGGGTCTTCATATGGTCCATATAAATTTTCATAAACAATATTGCCATCTGTAATGTTAAGCACTTCAACCCCAAAATTATAACTAAGGGATTGATTAAGTGCAACAAAACTAAATGCTAAATTATAATATGCTCCCCCAGTGAAATTCCCTACGGCAATGGACACGGCATTTACTGTGCCAGCCGTTAATATTAATATATTTAATTCAGATGTTACGTTCCATATAACTTGTCCAGTTGAAGAAATAAGCACAATACCAGAAATCAACTTTTCTGATGAATTTACTAATATGTATGTAAGAAAAATTCCGCCGGAGTACAAACCTGGTATGTGGTCTATAGATAAATATGGTGGATAGTAAATACTGCTGCTGAGTGTAGTATAACTATACTTAAATGCAATATCTCCATTTATGTTTTTAACCCCTATCAAGGTTATGTTATAAACTTCTAATATATTGTGTTGTGCCTTTGACATATTAAAAATTTCATAGGTTGTAATAAGGGGATTAGTTGAAGCAAAAATCGTGTTGTTAGTAGTAAAGAAAATCCCGTTATGAGAACTAGAAAGGTAGTAGCTTTTAGTCCATATGATAGAACCGTTCAATCCGTTTACCATACTTATATTTAAATATCCGGGTCCATAAAAGGGTTCATCTGTAACAAATGTTGATGTTGTACCAGTAATAATGCATATAAGTGGGTCATTCCCCAAAGTGCCTTCTAGGTAATACTTAATAAAATTAGGGAAATTATCAGACCAAATTATTTTACCACTTCCCCCATCTACTACGCTTAGAGTTGCATTATTATTTGCATTACTAGCATATATCAACAAAAAATCAGCAAATCCATCGCCAGATATATTGCTACCAATAACTGCACCACTATGTTCAAATGAAAAAATTTGGTTATCGCCATAAATTGCGCCGATAGATCGGCTCCCTCCAATAGGGTATGACCATAAAACTGTAGCATCTGGAAAAGAAACATTAGTGCTAGTAGAAGAATTGAAAACTACATTATTGATTATTTTTTTATGATTGAAATTTGCAGGTACAACTGATATTAATATCATTATGCATATAGCAAAAACAACGTTATAATTCATGGCAATCAACATTCATAAATTGTTTGTTAATATATATACCCTATCTTTTCCTCATTTTACACTATATACCTAATTCTACTCCGTCAGATTGTACGCTTTACTCACAACTATTTGCAATAGCCATTTAGATATCTGACCTGAGTTTGGACATATACCCCCTTTTACGAGGGATTTTGGTGGTATCACTTATTTTTAATTATTCCTAATCGTGATTTACTCATACTATGCCGATTATATACCGTTATGAAGATAAATTTTAGATTGTATTTTGTTGAAAATTGTTGTTTAAACAAAAACTTTTGATATGTTGAATGTGTTGCACCCCATCTCTCAGCTACGCTATGTTTAGTCCTACTAAAAAAGTTCAATAACTTTTATTTCAACGTACTAACTAATAACTTCACTCCCCTATCCTTATCGATGAATAAAATACTTTCATTTGTTCATCTGTATATGGTGTACTGGAAAGTGAATCTGATAATATCTTTTCTATGCCCTCTTCTACCAGTTTTATTGTAAACGGCGGTTAAATTTTTGCCAATTACGGCGAAGTAAAATTTGCCAATTATGGCGTCCAAATTTTTACCACCCTTACCTTTATATTGGTAAAAGGATGGTGAGATTTTGTTCAATCCGGAGGTGTGGCACATGATTAAGAAATTGAAAGATAGTGGAATGAGCATTTCAAAAATTGCTAAAGAATTGGGTATATCACGGCCAACCGTGAGAAAATATTTGAACTCTGATAAACCCCCTGCATACTATAAACACAA
>JBMFVL010000066.1:0-5073 GCA_049966015.1 Thermoplasmata archaeon
AGAATAGATCAGAATGCCAAGTACGTATAGAAATGCCAACAAAGAAAATTCCGAATAAAACTGATACCAAGACAGATCGTTTTCTAAAATCCTGCCCGATCCTTTAATAAAATAATAATGTGTGTATATTGATAGGGGTAGGGCAAGAAATACATATGGGTTATTGACAAAACCTATCAATTCAGCTACTGCGTATAGCAGGAATGGTATATACAGCCCAGGTATTATTATGTATTTTACTGCCTTTTCAACGCCTAAAACAGTTACAAAATTATGAATGCCCGCCTGTTTATCTGCCTCATAATCGCTCAGATCCTTGGTTGTGTTAACAAAGAATACAAAAACACCCATTATGAAACTGAACGTGATTACAGAAATGTTCGGTGTTGCGAAGAAAGAGTAGGCAGTCAGAATGCCCAGCATACCACGTGGCGTGGCAATGGCTAGGTTCCCTATTATAAACATCTTCTTGAACCTAGGGAACATTGAATAAGAGAAGGCAAAGAACATTATTATTGATATAAGTATGCCAGACAGTTTATTGAACAGAAGAAAGGTCATTAATATTCCAGAACCAAATATATATACACCTATTGCATTTGCATAATACGGATCTATTTCACCTGTAACAAGCGGTCTATTCCTTTTGAGTGGATTCATCCTGTCAGTATCCCTTGCATCAATTATATGATTAAATATGTTTCCTGCTGCATTTGTCATAGCAAGAATAAATGCACCTAAAAAAACATACAAGTATTCATAATAATCAAATAATCTACCAGTATCCCTTAAAGCTAGAAGGGAGAAGAGAATGCTACCAACCATCGGTGCTATTAATGTTGAAGGTCTGAAAAGATTGATTATTTTCATTTTTTACGCCTTTTCTTTTTTGTGCCTGTAGGTAGTTTGACCTTTTTCTTCAAGTAAATATAATCATAGTCATGCGGATAAGCATAGACATATGGTGAACGCCATTCCTCAGAATCTACCTTGTCTGGATTTAACACATACTTGGCTTCACGCCTGTTGTTCTCATTTATGTATTCCCTTACCTTCTCTATTAACCCCAATCTTTTAAGCAGGTAGAACATTGTAGCCACACCATGTATTGATGGCGTTCTATAGTTTGAATACTTCTTCTTGATCTCTTTGTATATATCGCTAATTGATGCTTCCCCATTCTTATCCATATATTCCTTTATAAACAGGGCAGTTCCTGGTGCACCCCTACCCCTAGGCATTTCCACCACCTCCTAACATCTTGTTAAAGGATTCACGCAATTCTGGAAGTGCGTTCAGGTATATATGCTCAAACAGCGCTATATCACCTAGGTAGTTATTATTTTTATAATCAATAACTAGCCTACCCTCCCTGAAAGCATCAAGTATTGTATAAGGTTCTGTTACCTTACTGTTCCCGTATACCCTAGTTACCTTGCCTATTATGATATTCAGGATGGTCTCGTAATCGGTCTTGGCAACACCATCGTACTTTTTTATGTTGTCATCAAGGCGTTCAACCGTATCCTTGCCCAGCTTGTAATTTCCCTCAAAAATCAGCTGATCTGGTCTAAAATACTTGTCATAATATATCTCCACATGTATTATACTGTTCCCTGGTGCATTGTAAAGCCTCTTAAGTTCCTCTAGGTTAAACTTGTTCTTGATTATCGTCTGTATCCTGATGAATATTTTAAGCATCAGGCGTTTAACGAGTGATACGTCCATTTTCCACAATCCTCCTTATTATGTTAAGATCTGGCATAAGGGGTTTACCCTCATTGTTTGCCAGTCTTATACGATGATCATATGGAATGTATCCTAGATAGGGTATATTAAGTTTTTTTGATAGCTCAACAATTCTATGATCGTCGTTGTCCCATATCTGGTTACCGACTATTCCTAGTATGTTTATGCCCTCTATCCTCAACGCATCAATTGTTCTCTCACAATCAAATATGCTTGATATGTCGTTTGTCGTAACAACCAGAGCACTCAGATCACCATCAAACAGCTCAGATAATGCAATAAGGACATCGCTTGTTGAAGGATCAGAATCTATTACAAATATGTCTGGGCTATCCCATGCAACGGATTTTATTGCCTGTCTTACCATGGATCTTACTGTTTCACCTGGCAGTATTATTGCTCTATGGAGACCATTGTCCCTAGCAAAGTAATGCTCGGTTGAGAATACCTGCAACCTGTCATTGAACCTGTATGGTACTATGAGCCTGTCTTTGTTCACGTCGAGTTTCTTATTCGGGATGCCCATTACATAGGTAAGGTTAGGAGCCCTGAAGTCTGCGTCTATCAATGCAACACGCATACGCTCAGAGAGAACTATGGCAATGTTGCTTGCCAGAAGCGTTTTGCCCGTCCCACCCTTACCGCTTGTAATGAGTAGAGCCTTCATTATTTCAGCCTTTGTAATGCTTTGGTAAGCTCAACTATATTCCTGTTCAGTTCCTTTATCGCATAGTTGAGTTCCCTGATCTCTGGTGTTAGGGCATTTATTATGTTGGCAAGGTAATCCACACGCTCCTTCAGTTCCTTCTTTATATCATCCAATCCAGTTATACTATCAAATAATGGCAATCATTTCACCTCCACCTTATCCTTCTTGGGCTCTTCAGGAGCCTTATTCTCTTGAACCTTCCCCTCCGCCTCAAGTGATTTCTCTAGTTCCACAAGCTGTTCTGGTGTCAATGTGGGTTGTGCAGGTGGTGTTGGAACCTGCTGTGCCTGTTGCAGTACCTTTGCTGCCTGTTGCTGTATGACAGGTGTGACAGCTTCAGCAAGGCTTCTTACCACTGAGCCCGCCTTCTTTGTTTGTTCCTTGACGACATCCATTGCATCCTTTATTACCTCAGTCTGCACATCCAATTTCTTTAATAAAGCCTCTTCCTTTATAGATGTTTCACGTGGTGCATAGCCAAGCTTTTCCATAGTATCCTTGATCTTCTTTATTGCTTTCTCAGTCTCTTCTAGCTCATCCTTGCTCTCCATCTCTTTTATCTTTTTCTCCAATGATGCTAGATAGCCATAGAGATCCTCTTTCTCTTTCTGCTCTAGTTTCTGTTGCATTTCATCAATCCTTCTGAGCAGTTCCTTCTTCTCTGGGTCCTCATTGTATTTGCGTGATATATCTACATAATAGTGGTACTGACTTGCTGGAACCTGAATTATCTTGTGCGTTACTGGATCTTCCCACGGTATCATGTTCTCTTCCTTGCGTGTTTCCTGTGCCTTATGCAATGCATTCCATTCTGTTATAAGTTTAGCGTATTTGGATGTTCTCATCCTCAAAAATTTGCCAGAACCTGGCGGGTATTCGAACTCATCTATCGGATCCTCCTCCTCATCCTCCTGTTTCTTTTTTGTTTCCGACTGCTTCGCATTCCATTCTATCAGGAGTTTGGCATATTTTGAATGCCTCATTTTTAGCATCTGCCCAGATCCTGGCGGAAATTCAAATTCACCTACTGGATCGTCCTCCTCTTCTTCCCTCTTCTTCATTGGAACCACCAAACCATACTGTGCTGGATCTATGCCCATTGCCTGAAGCCTCTGCGCCAATGTAGCCATTGCCAACTGCGTCTTCATCTGTTCAAGCATTTCTGCGTTCAGTTGCTCAACAATCTTCTGCACATCCTCAAGATGCTTCTCCTTCTTTTCTTCTACCTCTTCAATTGATGGCTCTTCCCTCTCTTCCTTTGGCTCATTTTTCCTCTGTTCTTCAATGAGTTTTGGTATGTCTTTTGGATCTACATTTATTAAATTAGCCCATTTTTCGAGAACCAAACGCCTCGTGTTAGGATTTATCCCCGCCAACCTAAGTATCTCATCCAATTTTGCAAAATTGTTCTGTTCATAAGACTGAAATAGATCAACTATACCCATTGCCTTTTCTGTTCTTACCCCCCATTGTTTTAAAGACTCTACTAACGTAACATAAATATTAGGCATATCTGGTGCTTCTTCTTCAGTATCTGAAGTTTTACTAACTTTTTCTGCCATAATTAATGTTAATATTAATGACCTATATAAATATTATTGCTCCGTTGGAATTGTTAATTTTGGAAGTATATTATCTAATGGGCAGTTAGGCACATAAATATCAACATATTGACCACTAAATGGTTTTGAAGGGGTTACATAATCTTCATGTGGTTCCCCCTTATATTCCTTTGTGATTAAATATCTTGCCCTGTTTTTTAGATAATTATATAAATTATCAATTTTTTTAAGCTGTTCTGCGTATTTTTCCCTTTCTTCACCTGTTGAATTTTTATATTTTTCATAGAGAGCTTTCCACTCGTTATACAGTTCCCTCCTTTTTTTACCAAGTTCAGCAACCTCTCCTTTTCCTTTATAGCAACGTATTTTGTTATCTATTTTACCCCATACACAATCATGCTCAGGATTATAATATGTGTCTGCCATTAAATCGTTTATTGATGGATAACCTACACCCAATGGATGTGTATGAAAATCTAAGCTTACTTCATTATTACAATCGGAAAACATTTTGCTTAAAATATCACCTTTAATAGTTTTTGGACTCCCTTTTGTATGATATATCCAACCATCTTTACAAACAACAACAGCATGTTCATTACCATCTTTGATAGTATCATCTATTGCTCTTTTTACAACTCTCTCGACTGATACCTGATGCAATAGATCACAGACATCCAAGGTTATCACCTCAGTCAAAACCAGGTGGCTCTATAATCTCTATTTCATCATATCTTAAGAATGAGGGTTTTCTCTTGCTTGTGTCACACCCAATTTTATGCACAACATCGATCAATATGTTCTGTAAATAATTCATACTCGATATGACATCTTTGCTTTGTGCTTCAATTGAATTATACGTGTTCTCATCCAATATCCCTCTGAGTTCTTTGATATGGTTGTATATGATAAGATTCTTTAACTCGATATCCCCTATAAACGTTGCAAGACGCATGCAAATCTCATCTTTGTCCATGATATTAAAGCATATCCGTTCTGTTTATAAACTTTTGCATGAAAAAGTTAAAAATTGGTAAATTTACTACCAATGAT
>JBMFVL010000067.1:0-4970 GCA_049966015.1 Thermoplasmata archaeon
AGGCTGCTGTCAACCAGCCGATCGTTGCGGTTCAATGAAACTCCACTCGGTGGAGGGGAGACCAGCAACAAGCCAATTCCGTCAGTGAGAGGTAGTTGACTGGTAAATTATATATATAATAAAAAAACTATTGTAAATGGGTGTTTAAATGGTAGATCCTAAACCTAGCGAGGGAAAACAGGTTGTAGATGAAAAAAAGAAGGAATTGGTATTGACAGATGAGGACAAGAAAAAGATTGTTCAGACCTTTGAGCAGTATCCAATTCCAAAGGAGGATATGACATTGGAAGCAAAATACAAGTTAGAATCTCCAAAAAACATGATGGAATCCAAATTTATAATAAGCAGTGTGGAGGATTATTTTGCAGCCCATAAAGAGGCAATGTCTAGGGATGTAGATTACAAAAATTTTTTGGATGAACTGAACCTGGCTAAGAAATATTACACTGAAAAGAATTATACGGAAGCATTCAGGCACGGTATCAAGGCTAAGAGGTATGTTAAAGATTCTGGTGAACTTTCATTTATATCAAGTGATTCTAAACCTGAGGAAGAGGAACCTGAACATGCCCAACCCACGAATATCGCTTCGAATGCTGTTGTTTGCAAGCATTGCGGTGCCAAATTAAAAGAGAATGCCAAATTCTGTTCGAATTGCGGAACACCTGTCTCTAGGGACCTTAAATGCCCATCCTGCGGGCAGCCTTATGAAACAGGAGAAAAGTTTTGTTCTAGTTGTGGTGCTAAATTAGTATAATTTTGATATAATATGTTAGAGAAACTCAGTGAATCTTTAAAAGCGGTATTTAGCAAAATATCTAACTTAAGCCATGTGGATAAGGAAACAGTGGATGTAATAATCAAGGACCTTCAACGTGCACTATTGACAGGGGACGTTAGCTATTCCTTAACGATATCTTTAACAAACGAAGTTAAAAAACGATTTTTATCTGAACCTCCCCCTTCTGGAATGCCTTACAAGGAATACCTGATTAAAATAATATACGAAGAGATCAGCAGGATTCTGGGTGAAAAGCATACCATACCGCTGAAAAAACAGAAAATAATGCTTGTAGGCCTGTTCGGGCAGGGGAAAACCACCACTGCCGGGAAGTTGGGGTATTATTTTCAAAAAAGGCAACTCAACGTTGGGTTCATAGCACTGGATATTCACAGGCCGGCTGCCTATGACCAGCTGTACCAGATATCAGAGCAGATCCACGCTAAATTCTTTGGGATCAGGGATTCTAAAGATTATTTGAATATCCTCAAACGGGGTTTGGAATACCTCAAAGAGGTTGATGTTATTATCGTTGATACAGCCGGCAGGGACGCACTGGATGAGGAGCTTTCCAGGGAACTCAGGGATGTTTCCAGAATTTTGCAGCCTGATGAAACTATTCTGGTGATTGATGCGGTGATAGGTCAGCAGGCAGGCAAGCAGGCCAAAACCTTCAAGGAGAATGTCAACATTACCGGGGTTATACTCACAAAGATGGATGGGTCTGCCAAGGGAGGTGGTGCATTAACAGCTGTTAACGAAGTCAAGGCACCCATTTACTTTATAGGAACAGGGGAACATGTCGAGGACCTGGAGGAATTCAATCCTCCCAGATTCGTTTCCAGGCTTTTGGGAATGGGGGACATACAAACATTGCTGGAAAAATTCAATGCGACATACAATAAAAAGGATATAGCTAAAAAATTATCAAAGGTTTCTACAGGAAAATTCACTCTCAAGGACATGTATGAGCAGATAGAGTCCATGAACAAAATGGGCAGTATAGACAAATTGCTTTCCATGATACCTGGTTTTTCATCTAAAATAGACAAAAGTAAACTCAACGAAACCCAGACCAAGCTCAAATTATACAGGTATATCATGGATTCAATGACCGTCAAGGAGTTGGAGAACCCGGAAATAATAAAGAGCGATAGAATAGCAAGGATTGCAAAAGGAAGTGGTACGAGTTCAAAAGAGGTTAAGGATTTGCTTAATTTTTACGAAATGTCTAAAAAAGCTTCAAAAAATATAATGAACGATCGTAAACTGAGAATGGTAATGGAAAAGCAATTCAAAGATATGCCTGAAAAGTGATTTGTTCCATTTTAACTTTTTTACATTTTTATTCCATGTGCAATGGGGTTTAAACATTAGTTTAATATATCTAAACAAAATGTATTGATTATGCAACAAAATCAAATCAACAAATCTGATGTTTTAAAAATCGTTGAGAAAGACAATATCAAATATTTTTATTTGCAGTTCACAGATATCAGGGGGACTGTAAAAAGTGTAACCATACCTGTAAATAGGCTTGAAAAGGTTCTTGATGAAGGTGTGTTGTTCGACGGGTCATCAATACTTGGTTACGCAACAATAGATGAAAGCGATATGAGAGCTCACCCTGATTTAAATACCTTCGAGATTTTGCCTTGGACAGAGGATGGGGGCAAGGCAGGCAGGTTCGTATGTTCAATACAGACACCGGAAGGAGAACCTTTCCCAGGTGACCCGAGGTATGTTTTGAAAAAACAGATAGAAAAAGTGAATTCCATGGGAATGGATTTCTTTGTTGGACCTGAATTCGAATTTTTTTTGCTTGAAAATATCAACGGAAAATACGTCCCCCACGATTCAGCTGGATACTTTGATTTCGGGCCTCTGGATAAAGGGGAAATAGTTAAAAAGGAGGTTCTATCTTATCTGCTTAACCTCGGATATGAACCGGAAGCTGCACATCATGAGGTATCCCCTGGCCAGCATGAAATTGACCTGAGATATGCACAGGCAATAAAGATGGCTGATAGGATCATAACCCTAAAGACTGCCATCAAAACAGTTGCCATGAGGCATGGGCTTTATGCAACTTTCATGCCAAAGCCCATCTATGGTGTTAACGGGACAGGAATGCATGTGCACCAGAGCTTGCTGGATATTTCCGGGGATATTAATTATCTATGGGATGAAAAGGATAGATACGGGCTTTCTGAACTTGCCTACTATTATCTGGGTGGTCTTTTAAAACATTCAGTTGAAATTTCTGCTGTTATAGCTTCATGGGTAAATTCATACAAAAGACTCGTGGTTGGATATGAGGCACCTGTGTATATAACCTGGGCCAATAGAAACAGGTCTGCGTTGGTAAGGGTACCTGCAGGGGATAACCTGAGGAAAAGGTTCGAATACAGGGCGCCGGATTCTGCTGGCAATTTATACCTGCAATTTGCTGTTATGTTAGCTGCTGGATTGGATGGAATAAAAAACAAGATAGAACCTCCTGAACCTACAGAAATGGACATATTCCACCTGACTGAAGAGGACAGGAAAAACATGAAAATCGAACATTTACCTGAAAGTTTAGGTGAAGCTTTGCATCACATGAGAAACAGTCCGTTCATGAAGGAGGTTTTGGGTGAACATGTTTACAACAATTTCCTGCATATAAAGCAGAAAGAATGGGACGATTTCAGGTCTTATGTAACAGATTGGGAGATTGAACATCTTCTGCCCATACTGTAGTTTTACCCTATAACCTTTCTCTAGATTTGAGAAGTGAGATAAAACTTCCAGTCAATGTCAGGATTGCAGATAGCAGCATAACTTCTTTAAATCCAGATAGAAAAGCCTGTTTATACACTGTATTTCCTGTGTATATTCCTGCAAACATCTGCAAAAGCATTGCCCTGGGCATACTGCTGGAAAGTATCAAACTGGCAATGGCAATGCTTAGTAACTGGCCTGTATACCTTATTGTGCCGAGGGTTCCGGAAGCAATACCCAGTTTATTTTTTTCCACAGAATACATTGCGCTGTTTGTATTGGGTGCAGAGAATACCCCGAACCCTAGGCCAATCATGATTATGGGGATTACAATAATTACCGGACTGGACATATTCAAAAAATACAGAAGGAAAAAGGCTGTGCTTATTGTAGCCATACCGACAGAAGAGAGTTCCTTTGAACCATATCTGTCTGCAAGCCTTCCGCTTATGGGGGATATTGTAGCCATGAGTACAGGTTGCGCTATAAGAACCATCCCTGTTTCCATTGTGCTGAATTTAAGGAATATGCTCATGTATATTGTGAATACAAAAACAATGTAATAAGTACTGATATAATTGAAAAACAGGGATAAGCTTGCCGCACTGAAATTAATGTCCCTGAACAGAGAAAGGTCCAGGAAGGGATTTTTGGACCTTGATTCTATGTATATGAAAACCAGCATGATTATAACAGCCATTATCAATAGATACCATGTGCTCTGCCATGTATATATTTCAGACGAGGAGATATAAACAACAAAAAGCAACAAACTTAATGTAAAGGTGATGGATCCAGGTGCATCTATACCGGTCATCCTGTTTTTTATTTCAAAACCTTTCATTGATATGAAGGATATAAACAGACCGGTCAGTGCTATCGGTATATCTATGAGGAATATGTATTTCCACCCGATGAGGTCAAGAAGTGCACTGCCCAGCAGGATGGAAGTTACCAATCCCGTATAAACGGACATTGAATTTATTCCCAATGCACTGCCCCTTTTTTCCTTGGGAATAACCTGGCTTATGATAGCAACTGTGTTGGTACCGAAAAGCGCAGCCCCTGCACCCATTACAAGCACTAAAGAGATTAAAAAGTAAATGTTATATGCAAAAGGTATTAAGAACACAGGCAATACAAAAAGCACGAACCCTATTCTGAAAAAGAGAACTTTCCCATATATATCTGATAACTTTCCAAATATTATCATGAAGGAAGTCAAAGAAATTAAAAACGATAACGGAACCCATACCACTAACATAAAACTAACATCGTAGGTTTTCCCTATCTGGGGGATTGTAAATGAGATCAGATTGGTGGTAAAGGGGATAAGAAACGAGGCTAACGAGGTTGTCAGCAAAAACAATTTTTTGTTCATTAAATTTTTAAAGCTTTCTGCCTTATATATGAGTTTCTTTTTTAT
>JBMFVL010000068.1:0-4941 GCA_049966015.1 Thermoplasmata archaeon
GTGTTATCTCCTGCTCATATTCGTTTTTTACACCCTGTCCAAGACCATGTTTACCTCCTTCTATGAATTTATCTTTCCACCTATAAAGTTGGGACGAAGATACAGAATATCTTCTACAGATTTCATTAACAGATCCGCCCAATAGCAGTTCGATTACTGCGTTATATTTTTCATCGATTGTATGATTTTTCATTGCATTTCCCCCCCAGACCCCCCTTTATAGTATTTAGTCATTAATATATATTCCCATTATATATTGTCCAATGTGAAGATGGTCCAGACCAATTGCAAGCAAGTGTGGATTAACATACAACCAGACAATGGACACAATGAAGGGCATCAAGGAGGTTATTTACACCAACGGTACTCATAGTACAGTAGAACTCACAAAGAATCAGAAAATGCTTTTAGAAAAGCTTTCAATTGATATGTAGTGTTAAAATAGGGCAAAGAAAGGATTCAAATGATAAGTACAGTAAACGTCGAAATCAACCAAATACGTAAGAATATAAAAGAAAACATCTCACCATCCTTTTTCCAATCCATAGGGAAGGTGGTAAAATTTGGGCGACCTAATTGGTTTTTACACCGCCGTTTACACAAAATGAGAATACATAGACATAACAAACATAAACAGTCCTAGATTCAAATGCAAGAACTGCCATAGCACTTATTGTTGATTCCAACCGATTGTGGTATTTTATAAAGTTTCACTGAATGTGGATATGGTCAGTAGAAGGAAAAAGCTTAAACTAGGGTAGATGAGGGTAACATATATCTAATCTATAACCTATAATACTATACGAAAAAATGATAGAAGAAAGTCATTATTTGAACAGAGATAGAATATTAGCATATATTGATTCATACTTAGATAATATTAGCAAATCCAAAAAACTTTTTGTTATAAGGGGGTACCTAGGTACAGGTAAAAGCCTTTTACTAAAACAAATACAAAAAATGGCTGAAAAAAAATCCTATAATGTTATCTATCTAAAACTTCCAGATGATGTAAGTACTGAACCATATTATTGCTTTAAATGGATGATGCATAAAATTGAAGAAGAAGATAAAAAATACCTTGAAAATATTCATGATATGCCTATAGGATTGCTACCTATTGCAGAAGAAGGTACAATAACCTCATCAACCAATATTCCTATGGAACTTTCTCACCTTTCATCCAATGCATCTTTAATATCAACAAACGGTGAAACTGATTACGAAACAGAAAATGTAATCGAAGAAAAAATAAAGAATGTAGCAAGCAAAAAAACGTATGTGTTCTTAATAGACGATTTTCAATACGCAGATCAAAGGTCAATAAAGTTTTTGGATAAACTCTCTACTTCATTACAAAACACTCCATTTGCTATCTTTGTAGCTGTAAGGGATGATTTAATTAAAGAAACTCAAAAAAATTTACTCAGAAAAATAGAAAATAACAAAGATACAACCGAAACAATAATACTTGAACCTTTTACCTACATAGAAACCAAAAAATATATTGAAAGTATGCTTAATTTTTCTTATATAAACCCTTCTTATATAGAATGGATATATGAAAAATCAGGGGGTATACCTTTTTTTATTTATGAACTTTTGAACGAATCATTAAAGAAAAACGTTATAAAGAAAAAAGATGGTGGAAGGTGGGTTTTTACTGACTATGCAAATATAATCTCCACTTCTGATAATATAAAAAAAATTTTTCATATAATTTTAAATGATCTCAATAAAAATGAAACTGAATTACTTCAATATATTTCAATATCTGGAAAATCCTTTTCTAAATCTATATTGAAGAAGGTAATGAATGGAGAAGACATAGATAAAACAATCAATTCGTTAGAAGAAAAAAATATTATAAAAAAAGTGAGAGGAGAAGTATATTCTCTATATTATCCTTTAATGAGAGAAGTAATATTAGATGACATGTCTGTAGTAAGAAAAAGATATTATCACAAAAAATTTGCTAACATTATAGAATCTCTAGAAAACATAAAAAAAGCTAAAATAGTATATGAATTAGCGTTACATTTTTATGAAGGTAATGACTGGGGGAATGCTTATAAATACTGTTTACTTGCAGCCCAAAAAGCCGATAAGGCGTTATCCCTTGAAATGGCTATAGATTACTACAGGAAAGCCTTGATATCCCTTAAGGAATACCAGCCATCTCTTGAATATGAATCTAATATTGTTAAGAAATTGGTGGATTTAACATGGAAGTATGGAAAATGGGATGATACAATATCTTATGCTAATTTACTATCCAATTACGGAAAAATAATGTCAGATGAAATGATGGTGGGCGAAAGTGACTTGATTGTAGGAAGAGTATACACTAATATGGCCCAGTTTGCAATGGCAGAAGAATATCTTATTGAAGGAATAAATTTATTTGATAAAAATAAAATATATGAAAAAGTAAAAGAAGGTTATTGCCATATCGGTTATTTATCCTGGAAAAAAGGGGATATAAAAAAAGCCGAAGAATGGTTTTATAAGGCATTGAAAATCAATGTGAAAAACAATGAAACATTAGATGGTTATGCATATACTTATTTTGGGACAATAGAACTCAGTAAAGGTAATATGGAAAGCGCATTAAATTATTTTAAAAAAGCGGAATTGTTATTGAAAAACATGCAATCAAGTGAATATTACGTAGTTCTATACAACAATATAGGTGCACTGTATTCTCAAATAGGGTATGAAAAAAATGATATGGAGTATATAGAAAAAGCACTGTACTATTTTAGATTAGTAGAAGGTTTGTCTGCTAAGTATGGTTATAGAAAAAACATTGCATGGGGATATATGAACGAATCTTTCTGTTATGCAATGAAAAAAGATTTTCAAAGGGCTATAGAGGCTAATTATATGGCTATAAGCATAATGGATGAGTTATCCGATGTTGTCGGTATTATTGACTTATATTTATCTTTTGCAAAAATGTATGAACTTATGAATGATTTATCCAACGCTGAATATTACTACAAAGAAGGTTTATCTCTCGCAAAAAATAGTGAAATTTCTTATATAGAAGCAACAGCGTCGTTTGAGTATGGTAATTTCCTATTGATAAAAAAAGAATATGAAAAATCCAAGGTTAATCTAGAAAACGCTTATTACATATACAAAAAAATAGGCAATTCTGAAAAAGTAAAACAAATTGAAAATATGTTGGAAAAAATTAAACAATAGGGTTAAGAGTTATATACGGTTCTCCTTTGACATTATCAGGGGTTACTGCATATATCTTGGTTTTTGGTTTTATTCCATATATGCAAGGTGTATGCCCTATCGAAACGATCTTGAAATAAGTATCCATCATATTAAACACTTCTTTTGTTACTTTCAATCCAGGTTTCAATAGTCCGATTCCTAAATCCCCTGCTAATTTGGTTCTTACTACTCCGGTTAAAAGACCTTTGATTGCTGGAGACTCACCTTGTATATATTCTAATGAATCAAACCCTGTATATTCTATGAAAGGATTGCCTTTATCATTTGAATAATTACCAATACCACGTGCAGCTTTTTCCCCTTCTCTCCATATTCTCAGTGCATCTTCTGTTGTACCCTTCCTCAAAGGCATAATGTACTTTTTGTCTGTATTTGCTGCAAAATAATCTGCTATCCTTACCACATTATCAAAAACTTCCTGATCAATGTATCTGGTTAAATCCTCACGGAAAATTTCTGGGGCTTCACCACCTGGTAATATTGCTATAATACCTCTTTTTCTAGCTAAAAAGCTTAAGAAAATAGGTTTTAGTATCGAGTAATACTCTTCTCTAGAAACACCTTCACCTACTTCAAACCCATTATATGATCCTTTCTTAAATCCCCCGCCCAAAAGCTCATCTAAATCAGGCACACCTGTAGTGAAAAAATCCTCTTTTACATTTTCAATTTCCCATTTAGAATGCGATGGTTTACCGCCCACCCAAGGCAAAAAGGAATTAAATTTACCATCTCTGAGAGTTACTGGGTAAAATGGCTGGCTTATCTCTGTAGCTCTTAATTTTTCCAAATGTACGTATCTAACTCTCCTTTCATCTATTTCTCCTCTCTCCATAGAGATGAGACCATCTGCTAGGTATTCAAGACCTCCAGCATCAGCTTTTTCCAATACCATAACAACATTAACATTACTATTTTCTACTAGATCTTTCTGAAAACACATAACTACTTCTTCCATTTCCAGTCCATACTTATGGGTTATGCCTTCTATACTATCAACTACCACCATTGCCTTATTTGGCAAAATATGATCAATCATATCATACAAACTTTCGATCTCAGGCATATGGTTCTCTTCAATAAGCATACTCAATCTTGTCCTATCAACCCTAGATGGCGGGCCATATTCCCCATCAATGGATTTCAAGAATGAACGTGCGGTTGCAATGGTTTTAATCTCTTCCTTAGGGGTTTCTTCTTCCTTTTTGTATAGTACATCCAGAAGCATCTTACTAGAGTCTAGAATCCTTCTTTTCATTTCCTTTTCTCTTAACCATGGAAATTGACTGAATAGAGCTTCATCAGACACTCTAGTAGATAAATAAAAACTGTTTTCAGGAGAAGCAAAACCTTCTAGTAACTGAAGAGCAAAAGTTGTTTTACCCGTCCCTGAACCCCCTTTTACCAGTAAAGATCTTCCACTGGTAGAACTCAAAAAATTTATAATTTCTGGCGGAATCGTATACTTTTTATCATTTTTAGCCATGTTGCAAACCTCTTCAAAATATTCTATAACCAAAATACATTTATCTATATATGGATTTATCTAATTAATATTTATAATCTTTTGCAAAAATTTACATGCTTTGAAATTGTAGTAAAAGCTGAATCGATTTATCTAACGTGAGCGGGAAGACCCCTTGACTTGGCAAGGGGATGAAAGCGTAACATTAATAATCTACTATGCAA
>JBMFVL010000069.1:0-4825 GCA_049966015.1 Thermoplasmata archaeon
AATAACAATTACCCTATCCTACATAAAAATGAATTACAAAACCTTGTAATCAATGATTACGGATATGTTCAAATATTTATATGGTTAACAAAAATAAAAAGGAATTTGAATTAAAATTGAATTCCATATCCTTATAAAGTATATGCAAGAATCGGGCAATATTAGTTACCTATCATGATTCATATTGATATTTTTATTATAATGCAATTATTTTACTAAATCATGACTAGGTATATAACTCCCCTAAAATTGAACCCTTTTATATCGGATAATATCAACGGAATAATTAAATACAAAATGGTTATAAGTATAAAATAAGATTGATATGGAATTAACACAAAATTTGAATAGAAACAAGGATATACAGTAAAAAAAGGATGTTATGAAGTTTCCAGATATAGACATTATCATGCCAACTTATAACTGGGCTACCAGGTTAGAATCATGTTTGGAGCCTATTTCTAAACAGGATTATAACGGCAAATTAAATATAACAATAGTGGACGGGCATTCCAGTGACGAAACACTAAGCATAGCCAGAAAGTATAACTGCAATATTTTGCAAATTGATCATAAGTATCCAGAAGGCAAAAATGGATTGAAAAACTATGGTGTATCCCTCACCAATTCTGATTATGTCTGCATAGTTGATGGAGATAATATTATTCAGACTAAAGACTATTTTAAATTGCTTATAACTCCTTTTTTGGAGGATAATTCCATCTGCCTCTCTGTCCCAAAACCTGTTACAGATGAAAAATCCCCTTCCTTTACAAATTTTATTACATTGAAGGAATTGATCCCTTATGAGTCCATGATGAAAAAAGCAGTGAAAAAGCCTTATGGATACATTGTTGAGGATATGTGGTATGGTATTTACAACAGCACTCTTATCAAAAGAGAATGCCTGAAAAAAGTATACGGATGGGATAAAGATATAATGGTTCTAAAGCTATTGAGATACAATCGTTTGTCTAAAGGTGCACTCGTACCAAATGCAATATAAGTTCATGACCAGCGTGTAGATATATTCCAGTATATGAAAAAAATCAGGAAACGCATTACATACTTTTCCTCACTTAGCCAAAAAAATCTTGAAGATTATTACTATAAAGTCCCAACGCAAAGCATAGGCAATAAACATGATTTTATTGGCAGTGATGAATTAAAATTGATTAAAACTTCTTTATCCATGTACAGCAAAACAAAGGATTCCACATGGCTTTATGGACTTGTTTACCCTATCATGCTGGGAATGGTTGTTGTATCCACTCCATTAAACAGCTTAAATATATTAAGAAAAAAAGAACTTTTTTTCTGATTCAATTAATTTAAAATACAATATTTGCAAGTACAAAAATTATATACTTTTATATAATTACATTTTAACATGGTCAATAAAATGTTGATTTCAGGGGGAAACGGTTTTCTAGGGTCTTATTTGGCAGAATATGCTGTTAAAAAGGGATTTGAAGTTACAGTTGTTGATGATTTTTCTACCTCAAAAGAACGTAATGTTCCCCAGGAAGTTAAATTGATCAGGGAGAAAATAGAAAATTTTGAAACGTCGGAAGCATTTGATTATGTAGTACACCTGGCAGCCCGGCCTTCTCCTGAGGATTACATTAATAACCCTATTGATACTTTATTATCCAATTCGTTAGGCACATTGAAAACGCTGGAAATTGCAAGGAAAGGCAATTCCACTTATATGTATACATCTTCCTCTGAAATCTATGGAGATGCAGATGTTTTGCCAACTCCAGAAACTTATTACGGTTGGGTGAATTCAACAGGTATCAGGAGCTGCTACGATGAAGGCAAGCGTTTTTCAGAGGCTCTTATTATGGCTTACCACAGGCAATACAAACTCAATACACGCATACAGAGGCCATTCAATGTATATGGACCCAGAATCAGGGAAGATGGCTTTTACGGCAGGGTTATTCCCCGCTTCATACTTCAAGCATTGAAAAACGATCCCTTGACAGTGCATGGAGATGGTATGCAAACCAGATCTTTTCTGTATGTTTCAGATTGGTTAGATGCATCGTGGAAATTACTGACATACGATGGGTTGAACGGGGAGTTTATGAACATAGGTGCAACAAGCGAAATTACAATACTGGAATTAGCCACAAAGATAATATCATTAACAGATAGCAAATCCAGCATTGTGCATATGCCTGCAAGGGAGGATGATCCAAGGAGGAGATCTGCAGATATAACAAAAGCAAAGAAATTGCTGAAATGGCAGCCAGAAACAGATCTGAGTAAAGGGCTTGAAAGCACAATAAAATGGATGAGGTCGAGATTATGAAAGTTGCTGTACTTGGCTTAGGGTTTGTAGGCCTTGTAACAAGCGCAGTTCTTGCAAACGAAAATAACAACGTAATTGGGGTAGACATTGACAAAGAAAAGATAGATACACTTCAGAAAGGGGATTCATATATATACGAGCCAGGGCTAAAGGAACTTTTAAACCAGAACAAAGATAAACTTTCCTTTTCCACAATGTACAGCAGTATTAAAAATCCTGATTTTGTTTTCATATGTGTTCCCACACCGAATATCAAAGGGGAAATAAACCTGTCTTATGTAGATAGCGCAGTTAAGGAACTGCAAGCAATAGGCATCAAGGAAAACATTGTGATAAAAAGCACAGTTGTACCGGGGACTGCACGAAAGCTTTCACAGAAATACAATGTAAAAATCTTATCCAACCCTGAATTTTTAAGAGAAGGCAATGCCATTTACGATACGACCCATCCGGACAGGATAGTAATCGGTGGAGATACCAAGCAAGCCGAAAATCTATCTATATTATGGGGATTTACAAAAGCGCAGGTAATAAAAACAACAAATGAAAACGCAGAACTTATCAAATACGCAAGCAATTCTTTTTTGGCAACAAAGATATCGTTCATAAATGAAATAGCAAATCTATGTGAAACAATTCCCGGTTGCGATGTGAATATAGTTGCACATGGAATGGGGTTAGATCATAGGATAGGTAAAGAGTTTTTGAGAGCGGGAATAGGCTTCGGGGGTTCTTGTTTTCCCAAGGATACAAAAGCTATTGAATCCTTTGCAAAAATGCATAACGTTACATTGGGCATCGTTAAATCAGCAATAAAAGTCAATGATGAAAGGGCAGAGAAGGCTGTATCTTTTGTGGAGAAATGGGTTGGCAAATTGGATGGCAGGGTCATTGCCGTGTTCGGGATAACCTTTAAAGAGAATACCAATGATTTAAGGGAGTCAAAAGCACTGGAGGTGGTAAACCTGCTTGTGAAAAGAGGGGCAAAAATCAGGGTCTATGATCCTGTTATAAAATCTTATGAAGGTCTCAATTTATGTGAAAGCCCTGAAGAATGCGCTGAAAATGCCGATGCAATCATCATAGCATCGGAATGGGATATGTTCAGAGATATGGATTTATACGATAAAGGTGCACTGGTTATAGACCTCAAAAGGATTGTAGATCTGGAAAAGCATCCAAAGGTAAAGGCGATAGGTGTAGGATATGAAAGTTAGGAAGGCTGTTATACCTGCTGCCGGTATAGGCAAGCGATTTTATCCTCTGACAAGAGCACAGCCCAAGGAAATGCTTCCCATTCTAGACAAGCCCGTTATACATTACGTTGTGGAGGAAGCACTGAGGTCATCCTTGGATGAGATCCTAATCATAACTGGATACGGCAAGGATGCCATTATCAATTACTTCGACAGGCACGAATTAGACGGCAAAACCAATGAGAGTTACGGCATTGATGATTTTCCAGAGATATATTTTGTAAGGCAGAAGGAACAAAAAGGACTTGCCGATGCATTAAAGTATGCTGAGAAATTTGTAGGGCAGGACCCGTTTGTTGTGCTTCTCGGGGATACAATATACGTATCCAATAAGGAAAGCACCGTTACATCTCAGCTTATAAACCTGTATTCAAAAAAAGGATCGAGCTGCATAACCGTAGAGAAAGTAGAGAAAAAAAAGATACATGATTACGGCATAATATCCGGAAATGAAATGGAAAAAGGCCTTTACAAAATTGACTACATAGTGGAGAAACCAGATCTAGAGGAAGCACCCTCTAACCTTGGAATAACTGGTATTTACCTGCTCAACGCAGATATGTTTGAATATTTAAAACAATTAAAGCCTGGAAAAAACGGCGAATATCAACTGGCAGATGCCTTCAATCTGTACCTAAAAGACCATGAAATGCTTGCATTGGAAATGGAGGGCAAAAGATACGATGTGGGAACCAAAGAGCTCTGGGTAAAAACATTTATTGAATTTGCAAGGAACGATTTGCGGTTTAAGGATTTGATATGAAGAGCATTCTTATTCTAGGTAGCAAAATGCATTACAACCTTGAATATTATGCATATGAATCACTAAAAGAACTGGGTTACGAAGTCCATTTTTATGGTTATTCCAAATCCAACTTTTCAAATATATCAAGAATGATCACTACGAGAAGCAGGATAGCCCATATAATGGCTGAACCTTTATGGCTAAAAAAGATAGGAAGGGAAATTCTCCAGCAAGTTGATAAGCATTCCCCTGATCTGGTATTGGTTTGCAAAGGGGAATTCTTAACAAAAGAGGTTATAGAAAAATCCAAAAACAATGGTGCCAAAATGGTATTATGGTATCCTGATGATCCACGGTTTTACAGCGCCTTTTTAATGTATATCGCACCATATTTCGACCATATATTTACCTATTCAAACAAGGCAATAGACAACTACAAGAACAGGGGAATATACCATGTTTCTAGATTGCCTTTTGGATGCTTTCCTAAAATACATAAAAAAG
>JBMFVL010000070.1:0-4744 GCA_049966015.1 Thermoplasmata archaeon
TGTAAGGCAATCCTGCCAATACATCTATCAAATCATTTTTTTGCCCGTCCCAACAAGTTAACTCCAGCCTGTTAGCCATGCTTTGGGATGATTCCAATAACAGCATTTGCTTACCGTCATATGTTTGGTATGTTGCAGCCCCTAAATCAGGGAAACCTGTAGGCTGAAACCTTGTTCCTTGTCTTGGCTTCAAAGGCACTTCAATCAACAATCTCGGCTCATTATCTAATTTTTTAATTTCGGCTTTTATATTCATTTTATTCCCTCATTTAATTTTTATTTACATTTGTTTTTAATATTTTTCTTTCAATTTTATCAATATCATTATGATTTACAGGAAAAAGCAATGATGCGGCTATACGTTTACATTTTTCTTCGGATATTGCATAAGGAGATGTTATAGGCATTAAGTTAGATGCTTTTAGTCTTCTTATCGCCAGTTTCATTGATTCATTAGATTTTCCTATTGATGCTAATCTATATATTTCAGGTGTAATAGGTATAGGAATATTCTCTATTTTACTACCTGAAAAACATAATTTTAGTACACTGTAAAATGCATCTGGAAAAATACCTTGATTATTATCAATTCTCATAATTCTTATTATAGATTCCTTGATTTCCTTAGATTTCCAGTCGATCGAATTCCAGTCGATCAGTATAAATCCCATGAAAAGGGAGATCATTTTCTCTATGTTTATTTTACCTTCTATAAAATCAGATATATCACCCAAATTTGCATTGATTATTCCTTTATCAGAGTAAAATTCACTGTTAGATGATATCAAGTCTACGATACGCTTGGACATCACATTGGTAAGTGCTTTTATGACCTCCCCTTCCTGCCATACCACATCGTTATTTTCATCTTTGCTCCATTCTACGTATGGTCTTATTTTAACCGGAACAATATTTGATGTAATGGGATAATATTCATTGATTCCCTTTTTATTTTTTTTGTATCCGTATACAGAGGCTAAACTGAGCGCAAGTCTAAACTCAGAAGAACCATCATAAGCTTTTTCAATCCATTTATACGATAAAAGCGGGATAGGTTTAATATAAGACTTATTTGTCCATGTTAAGCTTCTCACCATTGCTTTTTCACATTCACCTAGTGATATTAAAACCTCCTGTACGTATTGAGGCCCTTTTTTCCTGCATATATTTATTATAGCATTTTCTAATTGCCTTAAGGATTTACTGATTGATGATGGTGCATCATCTGAATTTGCCTTTGAAACAAAAGAGGGTAACCATGAATCTATATCCGTAAGTAATTCTGCTTCTGGATTTCTAACGACTTTAAACTTGCCCAGTGGTACTGCAAAATAGGCTTTGCCATTTCTTAATAAAAATCCATATCGCTCAAAATATTCTATTCCACGATCAATCCCCAGTGTAGCTATAGCCCTTGCAAAATCTATTCCGTTTCTTGCAATACGTGTTCCTACCTGACTTCTGCCCTCCCCCATCAATACCTTTAATTCGGGCACACTTGCAGGATTATTCCACAATGGAACCCATATTTCAGCTTTAGCACTCTCATATTTGGATGCACTCCCATATCCTACACTGGAAGCCTGTACTGTAAAGGGATAGCTCAACACACCGCTATCAACACTTTGTAATCTTTTAACAGTAGAACTGGCAAAAAACAGGGCACCTTCAATCATTAATATAAAATCCCATGGATTAACTAACGATTTGGATTCATACCCTGTTTCTGCATTTATACCTCCTGATGCAGAGGGGTTGAATTGCCCTATTGCTATATCCCTAACCATCTTATTTGTTGGTTTCCTGAATAAAGAATTTTCAAGCCACTCCCTTGATTCAGGAGTAGGGTTACCGTTATCAGGGTCAAAAACCTCACAGATCCTTTGCATAAAGTTATTTGTAAAATCCAAACGCCCGTCATTACCACCTGTGCCTAGCAAAGGAGGATATTTGGGGCCATCATTTGTAAGTGCATAAGCAGCATCTAGCCAGTCAATAGAATCATCCGGCAAATTGTTTCTACATTCAATTAAAAGATCATATTTCTGGTCTTCATTAGGCTTTCCAATGATACCCAATTCTTCCTTTAACTTGATAGCCCTATCTATAACCAATTTATACTTGGATAAGCGAGGGGTATTGCTATTTTTTATTTTGTTTAATGCCTCTTTCTGATCTTTGGGTGAAAATCCACTACCTCCATTCCATGGAGCTATAACAGGAGTGGGGGTATATTCTTCCAATATGAACTTTAGTAGTTCTGCTTCATTTAAAGAAGTTTTTATATAGAACATATCATCTTTCCAGTAACCGCATATTTTTTTATCTTTTTGATATAATATTCTCAATGTACCTAGTGCTTTTAAATAATCGGATAATGGAATAGAAGTACACCCTGATAATGGGATATGAGAAACAGAGGGTTTGTTATTGAGATTGTCCATTTACCATACCTCCCATCTCTTTTTTAGAACTTCTCCAATCAGCTATCCTCAATATAGATTCTAAATATGCAAGCTTAAATACACCGTACTTGTCTCGGAGGGATATCATATTATCTGACCAATTATTATCACCAAGTTCAACTATGGATAAATTATTTAATTTTATATTATCCATTGTCAGTCCATTTATCTTAGGAATTTCATCTCCTTCCCATACACCCCTTGCAAATAATATATCATCTGGTGGAATCTTTTCAGTGGGCATAGAACGTATAGATAACCTTATTTTACCATGATGTGAAGCTATTAAATATGCAATCAAGTATCTATCATCTATGCTGTAAGAATTACTTTTTTTTGAGTCCTCTAACCATGCCAATGCTGAAGCAAGTTCATGCCTGAAGAATAACCTTTCATTACCCTTATTATCTAAATATTTTGGTTTTTTATTATCTACTTTAATAGATTTCCCCCATACATTATTTTCGTTAGGAGGATTGCTCAACCTTTTAAGCATATTTTGAAATGCTTCATGCGCTTTACCTACGTCGTGCCAATGCGCAGCCTCTTCTAAAATTTTGTTTATATTATTTATACCATTATTATTCATGTTAGTAAACAATTCCTTGCATAGTCCTATAACTTCCTTCTTTACATCATAAGTATGATCAACTAAAGTGACCCATTTTCCAATGTAGGATTCACTGTCATCATTCATACCATCTTCCTTATTTTTTTTATTTAGCGATTCCACTTTGACCGATTCTTTACTATCAGCGCCTACCCATCCTAATTTATTATCATATCCACCAAACTTTGCATTTAATAGTATAACCTGTCCTGGTCTTATACGGAGATCATCATAAGATAACTTTTCCCATTCCCCTGAGATATGATTCCAATACCATGCTACTTCATATTTATATTTTTTTATATATTTACGTATATCACTAATTGATACCCCACACAACTCTTCTCTACTAGGAGAGGTCCATTCGTTAGGGTTTTCATTATCCAAATCCCTCCAAAAAACATATACATCATTATCTTTGTCACTTCGGATATAACGGGATACATCAACATCATAACCTGTTAAATCAGGGGTTGTATCAAAAAGGTCAACAATATCTTTTTTTCTTATTACTGGATATAACAACTTAGGTGGCTCATATGGTATATTATTCAATGTTTTAGGACTACCTTCTAATAAACCTACTATTAAATCACGACTCCTTTCCATTTCCTCTTTTTCATAGGGTAATATACCTTCATTATCATCTATATCAACCCATATAATTTCTGCGTCGTTCCATTCACCAAAACGATTGCATCTGCCTATTCTCTGTACAAAAGATGACCATGGTGCGAGTTCTGTTATCATGACCCTTGATGATACATCAATACCGGCTTCAACTACCTGAGTGGAGATTATAATTCTATCCACTTTATCAAATAATATTTTCATTCTTTCTATTCTATCATGTTCCCTAAAACGAGAATGCAGAACAGCTGTATTATCATAATTTCTGTTTTTATCCTCTAGAATTTTTCTGAATATATCCTGTGCACGCTTTACATTATTAACTATACATAGTGTAAGTGTATCTTGTTTGTGTTCCTTTAGAATTAACTCCGCCATATTTTCTATATATTTTTCATAATCATCATGTGTTAATTTAAAATCCGCCTTTTTAATGGGTTTATTTGCGTTATATATCTTTTTTAGCTTCCCTGATGATGTTGGTTCATTAATAGAAAGTTTATACCAACCGTTGTGTGATTCATTTTTATGGTCTACTGTTTCTATCATTTTATCATAGAATGTAGCACTCATCCAAATTGATTTTGTGTTTGAAAAAAAGTTACCTATTTGATTACGAAACGCGTCCATTTGCGCAGTTGTTTGTACACCTACACCCATTAATTGTGTTTCATCCATCACCCATAGACAATCATTATTAAGTAATCCAAAATCAACAGGCCATTTATATCTGCTCATTCCATAACCACGGTTTAATGCCCTTGATAGTAACATATCTTGAGTACCTACTATTATAGAATCTCTTTCCGGATAAAGTTCCCACTCATTATCGTGTTCTCCACCCATAATTATGGTAACACATATTTTTTTTATGATCATTCCAATCAGGAATATAGGACCCTTTAATAACATGCTTACCATCTGATCCAACAGTACCACCTAGTAAACCTAAATTATTCAACCACTCAACAATATTATCCCTTGTCTGTTCAACTAAAGACCTTGTTGGCAAACAATAAATTAACCTTCTTGGAATTTG
>JBMFVL010000071.1:0-4411 GCA_049966015.1 Thermoplasmata archaeon
ATCATTTTCATTATATTCACCAAAAAGCACTAATGTATTCAAAGAATAAATACTAATTGTTACGTTTTTCTAATAATAAATGCACATTCAATATTTTTATAGAGGAATGAAACATCTAACTTTTATATGATATGTATAAAAAACATATATAACAAATAAATATATGCTATTCAATTTAGTGTTTTATGGATTCCAATAAAAGGGACCTTGCATTACTGTTGATATCCCGGTCCACAAGGAATTTTGCATCTGGTTTTATAGCAGTAGTCATAGGTCTTTATTATTTATATTCCCTGCATCTAAGCCTATTCAAAATAGGTATACTATTCGGAGTAGGTGCCTTTTCAGTACCTTTAATAGTCCTTTTATTAGGTTCTCTGGGAGATAAATACGGAAGAAAAAACATATTAATTATTACCTTGCTTTTTACTCCCATAGCAATTCTGATATTGTTATATACTACCTACTATCCTTTACTTTTGGTTTCTTCTGCACTAGGTGGCTTTGGTGTAGCAGGGGGAATAGTAGGTGGTGGTGTCGGCGCAAGTGTAGCTCCAATGCAAACAGCTTTGCTTGCTGAAAAAACCAATACAGAAAACAGAACTTTTTTTTATACGTTGTTTTCTATTGTCTCGAGTTTAGCTGGTTCGGCTGGTGCGCTGTTGTCATACATAAACAATTATACAATCCTTTTCTATATTTCTCTCTTTTTTTATTTTCTTTCTTTTATGTCTGTATTGCCTATAAAAGAAAATTTCAGGAGTAATAAGAATAAGAATGTAAAAAATCCTATGAGTGAAAAAGACAAAAGCATGATCAAAAAGTTCTCTATTACAGGGGCATTCAACGGTTTGGGGCAAGGTTTAATAATCCCCTTTATACCCATTATATTCAGCAAACATTTCCATATGACCAATGGTTTCATAGGAGAAATATTCGCTATAGGTGGCGTTATAACTGCTATAGCTATGATAGCAACACCCTATTTAACAGAAAGACTAGGATTTTTAGATTTTATAACTGGAAGTAGGATAGTGTCCTCAATATTCATACTTGTATTGGCATTTTCAATCAATCCATTAATGGCAATAGCAAGTTATATAATAATGACTCCATCAAGGGCAATAGCACTCCCATCCCAGCAAGCATTGATGATGAACCTAGTAAGCGAAAGGTCAAGGTCAACGGCATCTGGTGCCAACCAAAGTACAAGATTGTTCCCTTCTGCCTTGGCTACAACTTTTTCAGGTGCCTTATTGGATGAATTTTCGTTGTACATTCCGTTTACAATATCATTCGGGATATCTTTTGTTAACGTATTTCTTTATAGGTATTTTTTTGGTACAATTCCTGAAGCTAACAAAAAAGGAAAGGTGGTTATCAGAGAATAATCATTTAATCTTTTTACCAGGTATATACCAGTTCCATTTACCTAGGGCCTTCATGAAGGCAGGCATAATGTATGTCCTTACCACCATAGCATCAAACAAAACAGCCACAGGCAAAGCAAACCCAAATTGCTTTAGCAATAACGTAGATGACAAGAACAAAGCACCGAAAGAAGCTGCCATGATAACAGCTGCTGCTGTTATTATGCCTGAGGTTTCTCCGATTGAAACTGAAATTGCCTCTTCTATATTGTCTATTTTGAAACTTTCCTCCCTTATGCGTGTTAATATGAATATATTGTAATCCATTCCTAACCCAATCAGTACAATAAAAAGCATAATTGGTATTACCCAGAAAATCGAATAATTCCATACAATCGAAAATAAAATCCACATTAAAGCTAAAGTCCATGAAATAGTAAGAATAACCGATATTATTGCAAAAGTGGGCAAAGGCAATGACGATAAAGCAAATACAAGAACAATGAAAATGGCAATTACCACCACAATTTCCATAATGTTAAAATTGCTGTTGAGTATGCTTACCATATCAAGGGTAGAAGCACTTTCACCCCCGACATATGAGCCAGTTAACAAAGGAGATTTCAAACTACCTAAATATGACCTGATGTTTTTTATGATATTCATTGCCTCCTGGGAATCTGGAGAAGGTGATAACACAACTTTAAATAATGCTGTTTTATTGTTTTTTCCTATGAAAGAGGTTACTTTAAGCCATATTGGTGAAAGGGTGTTTAATTTAGTATAATTGATCAATTTTCCATCTGGTGAAACTGGGCTTGTAATGTTGTTTATACCTGAAATTCTAGATATGTTTATATAAGCACTGCGCATAAGGTTCATTTCGTTGATATTTATCGTAGTATTTTTTACAATTGGTGTATTGAAAGTAAAAAGTATGTAGGTAGGAGAAACATATCCTTCCCCAAATCCAGATGAAAGTGCATTGAGCCCCTTTAAACTCATCATGGATTGAGGAAGTGCAGATAATTCGTTATATGTGGTATTCATGTTAAGCAATCCATAAGCAGCGACAAACGAAAGCAAAACTGCTATAAGAAGAATGGGAATATAATTTTTGGTTGCAGTTCTTCCAGCTTTGTAAAAATATCCGCTTTTTTCAGTTCTCCTTTTCAAGTACTTTCTTTCGAATTCATCCCATTTTTTTCCTGTTAATGGCCAGAATGAATGTCCTTTGCCAAGTAATATTATCGTAGGTGTTAAACTCAGGGATATTAACAAGGATATGAACACACTAATACCAACGATAAGACCCATTGTTCTTATGAAATTTATATGGGCAATGCCCAATGTCAAAAAGGATATTATAACAGTGCTTCCACTTAAAAATATGCTCTCCCCTGCCCATGTCAAAGCGGTCTCCATTGCTTTTTCTCTATTTTTTGTCAATGCAAGTTCTTCCCTGTATCTAGAAATAATAAATATTGAGTAATCTGTACCTACTGCCATCAATATGGCTATTAATATGGTTGGAACTGTGAAATCCACCGCAGCTACGTATGTGCCTATAAAGTAAATGAGGGCATATCCCATTGCTATTGAAAAACCTATTCCTATGAAAGTTATAATAGGGGTAATGACGGATCTGAAGTATAATGCTGTAACAAGGAAAATCATTATTACTGTTATAGGTATCAATAAAGAAAGATCATGGTCCATAACCACATTTGAATCGTAGCTGAAAGCATCAGAACCAGTAACAAAAACATTGCTATAACTACTAATGTCTTTTTCAACATATCCTGCATTGCTTACCATCGCAGGCTGGCCATTTACTGTATATGAATCATTGATTGAAAATTCTAGCAGCATGATCATCGTATCATTGCTAGGGGATACGAAATTTTTCAAAAGTAAAGAAGGTATTGCCAGTGGGTAATCTAGTGGGGAATAATCCTTTATTATGGTGTAAGAAAATTTTACTGCTTGAGCATATGTGTAATTTCCATGGCTAGAAATGGCATATACATACCAGTATGGAAAACCTGAATTTTTAGATAAATAAATAGAAACAAACTTCATAATGTTATTGGTAAGGCTATAATTGTCTATTGAAAAGCTGTAAAAATCAGATAATGCAATACCCTGCAAACTTACAGGCATAAAATTTTTTATAAAGGAAGGTGTTGTTGTATTGAGCGTACTATTCAAACGCACCCATAAATTTACGTTAAGGCTATTGTTATTAAAGCTTTTCAACCATTGTTGTGTAAAAAGATTCATAAAAAAGTAATAACCCCCCTTTACAGTGCTATTGGTGATATTTTTGGTTGCCATATTTAAAGCAAGCATGGAGGCATTTGAACTTTCAGATATATTTCCATTATATTTTGTTATCAAAATGTCCAAAAAGGTTTTAGGAAGATAAAACAAAAGATTATTTAGCTGGTATACCCCCTCCTTTGTTAAATAAGTGTTGTTGCTCAGTGTTATAGTTACATTGGCTAAAATGTATTCATAAGTATTGTATAAACTTTCTATATGGCTCATACGCACAATGTTTTTGTCAGATGAAATCTCTTCTGTTATGTTGAGTGCTAGATTTTTAGTTTGATTTGACAAAACATTTGATGATGTAATTACAACTATAAGGGAAGAATTGTTGTTAGAACTTGGGAATTGTGCAGTCATTATGTTTTGTGCAGTCTGGGATTGAGTAGAAATTCCAGAAGAACCATTTTCATTCAAGCCTATAACGTTATTAGCTTTCAAAACGAAAGGCAGTAATAGTAAAAACAAAACTATCCATATTATTAAAATGATCTTGCCATTTTTAATAACCTTTTTAGCTATGTAATTGAAAAATCTTTCTTTGGTACTTAGCATAAAGCATATTATCAATAAGCCATATATCAACATTTCTTAATGTTAAAGTGTGTTAACTAATTCCTCAATTTTTATACCTCCGTATAATTTCTTATTACAAAATAACTGTATATCTTGAATATAACTTCCTGGATCTTATATTCATCTTTTTTAGC
>JBMFVL010000072.1:0-4299 GCA_049966015.1 Thermoplasmata archaeon
ATTGCAGAGTAGATTATTAATGTTACGCTTTCATCCCCTTGCCAAGTCAAGGGGTCTTCCCGCTCACGTTAGATAAATTTTGAATGTTATGTTGTCGTATTTTATTAGGATACATTTTCTCTTTATTTTCTTATCTAGTTCTGTTGCTTTCAATGCCTACTATACTGTATCTCTTGCAGTATTGACAAGTGTGTACGGTAATGCAGGAATCCTTTCTCTCCCATTCTCGTATGTAACTTTATTGAACTTGTTCTTGTTGAATGTTTTATTCTCAAACCCGTAGTCCAAGAATATATGTGTGGCTTATTTGAACTGTTTTGCTGTTTCAATGGGTGCATTATCGGAAGGGAGATTCAGTTTAATAGTTCTGAACATTATTCATTAATAATATTTTTATTTAAATTTCATTTTTGTCTAAGGTTTCTCACCTCAGATTGTAGTAATAAACCATTATTAACATAAGATATATGCAATTTTATCGTTTTTTTGCATATTGCTCAAGGTATTCATAATTTATTGACAGAAAAGTTTCCCCCCATTGGAATTTATTCAATATTTCCATTGCTTTGTTTTTGTTACCGATTATGTATAACGCTGCTGCCATAGCCTCTGCACTTGACAATCTTCCCACTTTACCATAGCTAACAGAGTTGGCAGCTATAAGTGTTGGAAGGTTCCTTGCGTACCTGAAATTATAATGCTTTTCATATCCCCTTTCCAAAAAAACCCATGATGTATCAATAACAACAATACCTTTTGTTTCTCCTCTCCCTGCATCATTAGGACTCAAGATTGTTTCAGCAAAAGGCCAGAGAACAATAGCTGTATTCAGTATTTTTTTGTTGTATATAGATATGTTTTTGGCTATACCTAAAGAAACCATTTTCTTTGCAGTGCATTTTTTGGGGGAATCCATCTTGAAATCAACTACATACAATGGTGCAATCATAGATTCAAACCACGGTATATTTCAGAAAATTCATCGATCATATCTTTGCTGGTCATGGCATATCTTTTTTTGGAGAATATTATGTCTCCAAGATAACCATTGAAATACGCACCTAATCTAGATGCATCAAAGGGGTTTAACCCTTTAGCCATTAATCCAGCAACCATTCCAGCCAAAATATCCCCTGTACCTCCTACTGCCATTCTTGAATTTCCTGTTTTGTTAAGTTTTGTGTGTATTCCATCGGAGATTATATCAATTTTTCCTTTTAGTAGTATAGTTACACCGTATTTTTTGGCATATTTCTCTACAAGCTGTACTTTGCTGTTTAAATCATCGGGGACAGCTTCACCGAATGTGTATTGAAATTCACCTCTGTGAGGGGTTAATACAACTTTTTTATTTTTTATAATATCAAGTTCATCTTTTATAGCGTATAAACCATCTGCATCAATTACCATTGGTTTCGAGCTGTTTTTTACTATTTGCTTTGCAATGTCAATTGCCTTTTTTTCTCTTCCAATACCGTTTCCTATTGCAATGGCATTGTAATCCTTTTCATTGAATATCTGTAATATGGATTCATTTAGAAAATCCCCTTGGTATGTAACAAATATGATGTCTGGTGTATAGCTACACATCGTAGCGTATATTTTACTAGGAACAAAGGAATAAACAAGGTCCGAGCCTATTTTCAACGCTGCCATTGAAGTAAAATAGGCTGCACCAGTATATGGACCACCTGCAATTATTGCCACTTTTCCATTATCCCCTTTCTTACAATCTTGGTATGGTATAGGGTATAATGTGGTTTCACCCTTTCCTGTGTAAATCATAGCTTCTTTGGGGATTCCAATATTAATAATATGTATTTCCCCAGAATTTTCTTCATTCATACCTTCTTTGATGTCATGCATTGTTAAGGTTATATTCGGCTTTATAGAGGGCATTGCACCTAAGCCAGTTGGTACATCTATGGATATAATTTGACAATTTGATTTATTTATTTCCTCCACTGCTTTTTTGTAAGGTTCCTTAAGATGCCCTTTTATCCCTGTCCCAAGAAGTGCGTCTACTATTACAGTATCTTTAGAAATCAATAAAGATATATCTTTACCATATTCTATCTTTAGTTTTCCATGTATTTTTTCAAAATTTTTCTTCGCTAACGATGTTTTAATGCTTTCTGGTTCCTCTATTAGCCATACTGTTACATCTCTGTAATCTTTTAAGTATCTTGCACATACCATTCCATCTCCTCCATTATTGCCAGTACCACATGCAACCAATATTTTTTTGTTTTCAGGAACCATTTTCAGTATAGCTTCAGCACTGCCCTTCCCG
This sequence comes from Thermoplasmata archaeon, assembly GCA_049966015.1. Lineage (GTDB taxonomy): Archaea > Thermoplasmatota > Thermoplasmata > Lutacidiplasmatales > JAMCUS01 > JBMFVL01. The sequence continues at coordinate 2,294 of JBMFVL010000072.1, forward strand.
GCATTTTCCATTAAAATTTCTTCGTTCACACCATATTCTACTGAATTTTTTTCAACTACTTTCACTTCTTGGATTGTTATCATAGATATCTTAGAGGTATATGTGTTGCTAAACTAAAATCCTTCTTTTTTGGTTTTGCTAGATATTGCGTTCTCTCTAAATTATTTCCTATAGATAGGAAGAAATGAGTTACATATCAAGAGACATACCTAGCTAATTGTGCGCAAACTTTTTTACTATTTTAAATATTTATTCAAAATTGAAATATTCCATTTTTTAGTAATTATGATAGATATTAGATTATTAGATTTCGCCAATTATTATTTTATTATATTTATGTCATACAATTACCTTACATAATTATGGAACCAAACCCATATCTTTCACTCAATGCATCGTTTACAGAACAAAAATTTTATGGTCTGAATATGTGTGCAATGACTAGCGGAATCAGTGGATTGATATCTTCCATCAAAGTAACTTCATAAGTGTCATGAATTGCAAGTTGATGGGTATGTACCCTAGCTATAGTTTTTTTATCTAGATTCTTTATATCTAGATTTTCAGTGATATCTGCGGTAGATGTTGTTAAGAACGTATCCCCTCCATACCATCTAGCTTCCAACGTATCTGAACGTATAGTTCCCCGCCTTATTTCAAAACTAAGCAGTGGTATTTTGTCACTGTTAACTAGTGTATCTATAATGATTGCTTTATTATTGTAATCAACAGTATGCAATCTTAGGATTTCTCCTACCACATTATCCTCTTTATCTACAATATAGACCAGTGGTTTTCCCATATTATACGGTGTGTCTTCAGAATATCTGTATGATATACTCGACGAATTTATATCAGATGTATGCCTGAAGGTAAAAAGTATATTTTTATCTTTATCCATAACCACGTAATCACTTGAAACAGGACTATATACAGGTATTGCATATACCCTCCCCATAGATAAAATACCGCTTGTTATTCCTTGGGCAACATGTGCACTTTTATCTTCTACCACAAAATGTTTCATGCCTGTAAGCGATAATTTATTACTAAGATTATTCAATGAATTTTTGATATCATTATTTGCAATCCCTTGAAGTGATTCGGGTGGTGGAGGGGTATCTACAATTACGGATGATTGTCCTATCATCTTTACTCCTCCCCCTAATAATAGCAGTCCCATAAAAATGGGCACAAACCAGAGATTTCCCTGATGCCCTATATATGTAAATACATAAATTCCTAGAATTATAGGTATAACTGAAATGGCTATAAGAATATATCCTGTTATCGAATATTTTAAAGATAGATTCATATACCCCCTACCAAACCATATTTATATATTACGTTTATATATATATATCCTTAACTCTTGTTTTTAGAGAATAAATTAGTTTTAAGTTTTTCATCCAAAACTCTTGCTTTTTTCGATACCTCCGTTATTATATCACTACTCATCGCTTATCATATAAAAGACTTACCAAAAGAATTGTATTGAGCCCTTTTTACCATTTTAATTATTCATCCAAATAAAATACATATTTTTTAGATATTATACCAATTATTGTTTAATAATATTTATGTAATAAATAACATATTTATACAATTATATTATAATCAAATACAGAACCAGGCATTATCCTCAGCTTTGCTATGGCAAGAGTGGTAAGACCATTGCCAATAAAAAATACTGCTGCATGGTTAGAGGGAACATACCTATCTAAACTGTTTGACCTTAACCCATCACCTTCTGCGCTGAACAGGTTGATCGATAAGATCGGGTTGAGCTCTCTATACAGAGATTTTTCAAAGGAGTTGATAAACAATATTACTCCTAAAGAATCAATACTGTACGATATCACATCCATTCCGTCTTACTCTACATTGCCAATATTTGAATATGGGCATGCAAAAGATCACCAAGAATTGCCACAGATCTATCTAGCAATGGTTATGGAGAAGAACCGGAGGATACCTCTAGGATTCAAAATATATCCCGGGAGCAT
>JBMFVL010000073.1:0-4180 GCA_049966015.1 Thermoplasmata archaeon
AGGTTGTTATTCTACTCTGTTTCCTGTCTAGTTCCTGTTCAAATTCCTCCATATCTTTTTTGTTATTTTCAAGAGCCTGAACTCTGGGCATCAAATTATCTATCTTGCTCTTGATCTGAGCTATATCAGATGTAATATAAGATATATTTGTCTTCAGCTCGACTATGCTGTTGCTAATCTGCCTGAGCTCATCATATATGTTCTCCATGCAAGATCACAGGGAGCCGTCATGCAAAGCGTACTGTATTGTAACTATTACATTGGTTATGTTTGCCTGAATTCCAAGGGAATCTCCTGGCATAACATTCCCTATGCCTAAATCTTTGTTTGATAGAAAGAGGGTGCTTGTAGGTGAAACAACAACTGTCTGTATCGGTCTCGTAACCCCGCTAAGAGATATTGTTACTGTACTTGATGTAGGATTTGCAAACGTTGCCTCGTATATATCCATTACCTTGCCATATGGGACTGTATATATGGTTGCTATGGCATTAGACTGAGTAACTGTAAATTGCAATGGATGAAGGTTTATTATAGGCATCAGTAACCACCCCACACAGATTTTATATCATTTAGTGACGTGACTGTATAAGGTATCGGCACTGCTGGAGCTCCTGGCTTCATGTTCTTGATAGTTGTGGAATACGTAAGCGGTGTAAAGAAGTTACCAAGGGTATAGAAATATGGCTTCTTTGGTAAAGTCCCTTCCATCAGCTGATACACGTATTCGGCATCTCTTATATATTCATACCTAAACACATCCATCTCTATATTAAAAACTGGAAATGCAGTCGTCTGTGTTGAATTGTATAGATAGAACTGTATCGTTGCCTGCGGAACCACAAATATGTCAGCATACTGTGTGGGTGTCTCGAAGGGTGATTCAAATCCTGTAATGAAACCAAATTGTGGGTTATTGGGATACCATGTCTGAGTAGGACTGAAAACATTTACTGGGGATGCGCCTTCGCTGTAATAAAGCCTGAGGTTGTTTGGAGATACGCCTATCCTGATAACCATTAACTGGTTAGGCTCTGAATAATTGAGCATATCATTTGTATTAAGCTTGTTGGAAGATAGCGCATTTATACCCATGAATGTTAAGGGAGGTATGCCAGTAAAGTTGGTCCTTTCAACACGAAAATCATAGTAATACCTGAAATAGTTCCTTGTACCTACTCTGATGGGGAGAAATCCCTCTTTGAAACCCAAGAATAACACGTCAAGTTCCTTTGGCAGTTCTGTGTTTTCGCTGTTCATTACTAACACCCCCTAGAGTTACTTCCCGAACTCTAGGACGGTAAATACAACTGTGGCTAGGTTGCTACCAGATGCCACCTCTGTGTTCCCAGAGGTGTATACCTGTATGGTCATCGAGTTACCAGTAATGGCTTTTACAAAACCATCAAATCCATTTGTTGTCTGTATAACATATGCATATGATAGGACTGAGGGTCCAACTACTGTAGTTACTGTGAAACCTCCTGGTATGTAAGATGCAGGACCCGTATATGTTTCAATCGTAAATTGTGCCTGTTTTAGTGCTGTCTGAACCATATATATTCACCTTACTGCTGATTGAGCCCATACTGATAGACGTAGAACTCTACGCCAAACAGCCTTCCATTGAATACAGTAGGCTGATCAAAGTTTGCATAAATTGTTGCACTACCCTCCTTTGATATATAAACCGCACCTATGAACGGTATATAAGATAGATCGCTTATCTGAGTAACTGTAGTGGGCAAAACTGGATAGGTCTTGCCTGGCATTGCTATCTGGTATTCCACAATGTGCTCGAATACATTTGGATCAAGAATGCCAAGTGCAAGGACTGTATAGTTATCCTTTAGATTGCTTGCTGGGTATCCTGTTGCTCCTGTATAGGATAGATCAACGTTAAACAGGGTTGTCCATCCAGCAGAGTTTATGTTCTGCTTCCAATACAGACTCGGAACGTTCTGTGGCGCTCCATTGTAAAACTTTGCCAACGCTGTTTCGGCTCTAATATACCTAATTCCGAATTGCCCCTGATCGGGCAATGCTCCACCAAAAGGCAGATTGAATGTATTCTTTGCATACTCTGTAGCACTCTGTATCACACTAGAATATTGATTAAGCAGTTCCCCTAGATCCCTGTACATCCCTGGTATATACGACATTACTGCAAGTGCCTCATCCAGCAACGTCTTCTCATCAGAAGTCAGAGGAGACGCAACTGGTGCCTGTCCACCACTCAATACGGTTGCCATTTTTCATTACCTCCATTATGTTCATACAATGGAAATATTTAAATATTCTGTCTCATTTATATTACTTGTGAACAAAATAAAAGAAATAAGATTTTCAATACGTTTAAAGAAATATCCCAACCTAGATGATATATTCATTGCACAGCAACATCTGAGACATCTAAAAACAGCAGAGGATTATCTTAAATATCTTTTGGATATGGACAGGAAAAATATGGAGATGGAAAAAACAATAGTCAAATAATCATAAATGCGATAGATCAACGAATTCATAAGAGACGTCAATACCCCTGCCCCATTGAACACGCTGTTTTATAATGTCTATATATTTTTCATTTCTTTCTATGCCTATGCAGTTTCTATTAGCCTTTATTGAAGCAACCATAGTAGTCCCTGAACCTAGGAATGGATCCAGAACAGTGTCCCCTTCCTGTGTTAGTGTTGAAATCAGATTGTAAAATACTGAAACTGGCTTCTGTGTAGGATGCTCTGTCCTTTCCTCACCGTTAAGGATGTATCTCAGGATGTAATCCTTTATCGGCTTCTTTCTGTTGATTGTGCCACCAGCCTTCCTCATAACTATTATTGGAGCCCATGTATCGTTTATGATTACTGATGGGGGTGGTGGTACAGGATTCTGAACAATATCTGCAATTATACCAACTGGCTTAAAATCATAGCGCAATAAGTGATCTATGACAAGGTTAATTTTATATTTATCAAAATAGGTTGCTATATACCCACCAGGCTTGAGCATTACCTTAATGTAGTCAAGCCATCTCATGGTAAATATCTCAAAATCCGTATCTGTCTTGAAGTAATCCCATGTATCCTCGTAATTACGCTTGTATTTCTCTGGGTTGGATTTCCTTCGTCCTGCCATATCGTCGTATATTGCAAAGGGTGGATCCGTAAGAACAAGATCTACCTGCTCATTGAGGAGCGTTGGCAGTATCTTCAGTGTGTCTCCTTGATATAACCTTACGTGGGGCATAGCATCTCACCATTACTTTATCATCCTTAACTGATATTATCAACCTTTTCCCCTCACTATAACCTATGTCATTTAGGAATTTTTCAAAGTTATTATACAGCTCATCAGATGGTATGAAGAATGCGCTTGCCTCGCTGAATATCATAACACCAGGCTCGGAGAACAGCATATACTTAACTATCCTAGGGTTATTTAAGTCAGCATATTTAGCCTCGCCAATTATCTTTAATTTATACCATTCACCATCTATAAGTTTGTATTTTACAGTTCTGTCAAAGGATGTCCATATCTCAATACTTATATCCCCCATATCACTGAACCTCTGTGCTATGCTGTATTTATAATATTTCAACCTGTCTATGGCAACTGCCTTGCCCAAAATAACCTTTATCAGCCTAGTCGTGTTCTTTTTTATTGCCACAATATCAAAATAATTGTAAATATCATGGTAATTGTGTTTAAAGCGATCCTGAAAGTCAATACGCCAGTCCACAAAGTACCCCTCATCCTGCAGTTCCCTGCATATTTCTGCAATTCTCGTCTTGCTGTTTATATCTAGTATATCGTCCATGAGTAGGTTAATACCTTAGTTATATATATACTTTTTTACCTAAATACCATTACTATATCCATGTCAACTACTCCTAAGCTAAAGCTCAGAGCTTTAGCGAGGGGTAACTCACTTGAACACTGCGTAGTTGTTTCCTATTATTATGTTCTGAGTTAGCGAGTTAACACGACTATATCCTGAGGGAGGTGTAAACGATGATACTAGTGTCATTGTGCTTGGATCTATCTTGTCAACATATCCATAATTTGCAAAATACCCAGCGTAAATGTATTTGCCATCATATGTCAAAGCCCAAACTGACCAATGTTCTGAGGGAGCTGTGAATGATGATACTAGTTTCATGGTCGTCGGATCTATCTTGTC
>JBMFVL010000074.1:0-3980 GCA_049966015.1 Thermoplasmata archaeon
GTTGCGGTTCAATGAAACTCCACTCGGTGGAGGGGAGACCAGCAACAAGCCCCTTCCGTCAGGGAGGGGTAGTTGACACACTCTATAGTTCTTTGGTTATTTCTATCATTTGTATCAACAATTGACCATAGAACGTTTGTATCTATTAAGGAAATGTTCATAGATATCATATAGCAAATGTTTGTGTGTTATGTTCATATAAGATTATCTGTACACTGGAGAGAGCATGTAAAAGAGATTCCTTAGTTATTTTCCCCATTGTAAATGCCAGTTGTTTAAGAATTAGATAGATTGCTAACCCTACAAACATAGAAGATTCACCCAGACTTTCTTTTGATTTTCTGTCTAGATCATTTCTGCAGGTATCGATTATTGCAATCGTTATTGATACTACCTCCGCTGAAAGGGTAAGGATCTCAGCTACATCTACCGGTACTTCAGCCCAGTTATTTGCAATTAGCTGCTTTCTGTATTTTACCATGGATTCTCTCAGCTCATATAAATTGTTTTGTAAAACTGATGTTTTTTCATTCATTGTCATTTTCTTTTCACTGCTTTTTATAATTTTAATTAATTTCGCTCCAGCTTCACTTTCAAAAATATCTTGCAATTTTTTTTCTATGCTTTTAATTTCATCAATGGTTAAGTTGTCTTTTACAGCCTCAGTTAAAGCATCTATTAGTTTTTCTCCGTTTTTTGAAAGGAAATCTTCATATGATTTATACATTTTTTCTCTTTTAACCTTAAGATTCCTGTCTTCGCTTGTTTTCGGAACCGATTCAATGGACCAGAGTAATTGCATATGCACCTGTTCAGGAGGAGTAATAGCTGAACTTTCTATATCTATACCTTTTAATTTTACCATAATAAACACATTGTTAATATATTAGTGAAATTTCTATTAAAACTTTTTAATAAAGGAGTGCAGAGTATTTACATTATATTTTTGTTAACATATGCTGATAAAAATGATATCTGATTTTCTACTATGGCTTAATAACCATTGAGGATCGTTTAATAAGGATCTTGCCTATTTATATAGATAGTTAAGATAATATTGCATCAATCAGATATTGCCCTTACCAGATCAAATTTTCCATTTTCAAAGATCAGGGTATAATAATGGGGGCTATGGTTGGTTGCCCTCATTTTAACGATTCTAATCCTGCGCTGGATATTTATCCCATCAACATTTTCCATCGTTAAATGAATCACACCGTCGCAGACATAGTCTTCACCGTCTGTGCCGTATTTAGACCCGCCTACATGAACTTCAGACAGAATAAAAACCGTGGAATCTAATGTTCTGAGCCATTCAAAGAAATTGAATAGATCATTCCTTAAATTTTTGAATTCACCTAGAAGTTCTAAAACCGTTAGAGAATCTATAACAAGAATTTTGTAATTGTTGGATTCCTTAAGGTTTTGAGCGTACATTTTAAAGATCTGTATCCAGCTCTGGTCAGACAATTTTTCAAGGTTCCTTCTGATCATAGCAAGGTCTATTATGCTAACCTTGTCTTTAACAAGGTTATAATCAAGGCCTATGGAACCTATATGCTGCAACAAACTTTCCCTCGATTGCTCTAGGGTTATGTATATACTGTTGATATTTGCCTTCAATGCGTTTTGGTACAGGATATAAAAAGATAAGGTGGATTTCATAGTGCCTGCTTCTCCAGCTATGAGCACCATGCTTTTCTCAGGGATTCCTCCAAATAATTTTTCATCTAATGAATCAATATACGTTTTAAGACGGGGAATTTCACTCATAAATTACACTATAAAATACAATAGTAATGGGAAATACATTAATTTTTCTCTTTCCATTCACTTTACATCACACTTATATGGAAAAACATCCTTGCAGCGAATCCTATTAAAAATGTGCCTATTGCAGCACCTATGCCTATTGCTAAAAATTCCATGATTTTTTTGATAATTTTCTGGTCACTGATAATTGCCATTACACTACCAATAACGCTGAAGGATATTGCTGAAAATACAAAAGAAATTAATATGCCTTCTATTATGGAGTGAACTAACAAAAAAGGCAAAATAGGTATTATTGCACCTACAAAATAAGATATGGCAGTTGTTTTTGCAGTTTCATTGGGGTTTTCTATATCAGTCATTGAAAAATTCAAATAACCGTTGGAAAGTTCTTCTAAAATCTTGTTTTCATCATATTTAAGGTTGGATATAACACGTTGGGATTCCTCTTCTGATAAACCCCTTTTTATAAAAAGTTCTTTTAACTTTAGCAATATGTCCTCTTTAGAAAATTTAATCTGGTCTTTTAGTTTATTGATGTTAGATGTCTGGAGGTCTTTTTGGGACTTGGAGGAGATATAGGCACCTGCAGTCATTGAAACCGTACCGGCAATTCCCATTATAAGACCCATCAAGGCAGTTATGAACGAATCCTGTATTAAACCTGCAAAGCCTGCTACCCCCGCAAGTATTTCTACCAATCCATCATTCATTCCGTACAGAATATCCCTTACATTAGAAACGTTGAGTTTGTTGTAACTCCATATAAAAAAAGTTTCGTACAATAATTCGTTGGTAACAGTACTCTGAATCTCTTCGTAATCTTCTTTCCTTATTCCTGCTTTGTTTAAGGTATTATAAAAATTTTTTACATTTTCATCTTCTTTTCTTTCCATTGCCTTGATTGCTATTCCATACCCGAATAATAACTTCAGGATAACGAAAAACCATACAACAAGGGGATTGACTTCGTAAGTTTTTATTTTTATGTTGGATTGTTCTCCTATTTTTTTCCACATCAATGCATGTTTGTATTCTAATGAAGATAACGTCGTGAGCGCTTTGTTTAGTGCAGGATCTTTTTCATATTTGGTTAATTCTGAATATATTCTAGAATGCAACATTTCGTTTTTGTAAATCGAAACAATTGGCGAAGGCATTAAAAAGCAAATGCTTTTTTTAGATAATAATTTATCTGTGAATAAATTTTGCATGTTTTATTGCTTTACATTGCGTTGCTTAAACAGGCGATATGGTAAAATAAGATTATATCATTTACTTATATGTGATTCGATGGACTATGATGATTTTTTGCGTTTCATGAAAGAAGATGCACCAGGTGGAGACGTAACTTCGAATATGTTTTTAGGGAATGAAAAAGGGAGGGCTTATGGAATAGCCAAAGATTCATTTTATATATCTGGATTGGAGGAGATAAAACAATTTTTCGGATTTTTGAACGTATCTTTCGAATCCCCTTTAAAAGAGGGGGATTATGTGAACAGAGGGGAAAAAATATTTTTTATATCCGGGCGCTTGAAAGACATTTTGCTGGGTGAAAGGGTTGCTCTTAACATAATTCAGAGAATGTCAGGCATTACCACCCTAACCAGAAAATTTATAGATAAAGTCAAGCCAATAAATGGAAATGTAAAGATTGCATGCACAAGAAAAACAACACCCGGGTTCAGATATTATGAAAAAAAAGCTGTGGAAATTGCAGGAGGATGGACTCATAGATATAGTTTGAGTGATGCCATATTGATCAAGGATAATCATATCGCAGCCAGAGGATTGGATAATATTTTGAAAATCAACCGTGAAACCAAAACATCATTATGGAGAGAGATAGAAGTGGTGGATTTAGATGAGCTGGAGAAGGTATTGAAAGAACCTTTTGATATTGTAATGCTGGATAATTTCAGTGTGGATAGGGCAAAAGAAGCTTATGAACTTATAAAAAAACAGAATAGTAAGGTTAAAATTGAGATTTCAGGGGGGATAAACTTAAACAACGTTGAATTGTATGCACCGTATGCGGATATCATATCTATAGGGGCGTTGACACATTCCTATTCCGCCATGGATATATCATTGGAAATATACGAATACTACGGGCAAGTTTAGGAGTTTATCTAACGTGAGCGGGAAGACCCCTCGACTTGGCAAGGGGATGAAAGCGTAACATTAATAATCTACTCTGCAAT
>JBMFVL010000075.1:0-3307 GCA_049966015.1 Thermoplasmata archaeon
GAACATTGTTTAGCAGATTGCATAGTAGATTATTAATGTTACGCTTTCATCCCCTTGCCAAGTCAAGGGGTCTTCCCACTCATGTTAGATAAAATAAATTTAAATATGCGTATTGTGATGTATGATTGATATTTATTTGAGGTGTAAAAAATGGTTAAATGTAACGTATGTGGTGGAGAACTTAAGACATATAGTGATAACTCTGGATATTGCCCGACATGCCAGAAAGCAATATATGATGTAACAGGACTGAGTGTACCCAGTGTAAATAAAATAATCCTTGCATCTATAAACAGCCAATCTCAACAAAATGTGCCACAAATAAAATCTAAATATGTGCCATCTTTGATCAATGTAAAATCCATTAAAGATATCAACACGGGGGTCAAATTATCCTCTGGCACAAAAAAATTGCCATCAATAATCAAAGCATATTCATCTGAACAGGCAAAATCCTTGGGAATTTTAGGAAATGTGCCAACTCCCTCTATTAATACCAACAAAAAATTCTCAATCGATGATATATCCTTCGGGACTCCTGGGGAAGCAGGGTATTGCCATTCATGCCATGCTGGATTGGTAAAAGGTGGAAGATTCTGCCCAAGTTGCGGCGAAGCTCAGTGGTGAAGAGGGAACCGAAGTGTTACCAGTTCCTAAAAAATTTTTCGTTACATCAGGTAAAGGAATTAATACCGTATCTGAACTGAATGCATTTGATCTTGCTCTAATGGATGCAGGTATTGACCAGCAAAACCTAGTAACGGTTTCTTCTATTTTGCCCAACGGTGTCAAGCAGGTATCAAGAAGGCCATTGCCCAGAGGTGCAATAACCCACTGCGTATTAGCCCAGCAGAGAGGTGGTGAAGGTGAAATGATATCTGCCGGGATAGCGTATGCTTTTATTAAAGACCAGGACGGTGGGTTTGTGGCTGAAGGTCATATACACGGAACACAGAAAAGTCTGAAAGAGTTCCTGAAATGGCGTATGGAAGAGATGGCCGAGTTGAGGAATGTAGAATTAGCAACGATCTTTTACAAAACTGAAGAGCTGTCTATACCGATGGATAACTACGGTGTATGTGTAGCAGCATGTGTTTTCCTTTTTTAAACCTTTTATTATTATATGAAAAACAACATAAGAATTTTCGCTATCGATGATTCCCCTTTCAGATTTTCTGATAAAGATACCTATGCTGTAGGTGTTATCTGTAGGCTACCAGTTTATATTGAAGGTATTAACATTTTTAGTGTTGATGTAGACGGCAATGACTCAACAGAAAAAATAATTAGTGTTGTAAATCAGAGCAGATTTAAGGAAAACATAAAAGCAATTATTGTCAATGGGATCGCATTGGCAGGTTTCAACGTTATAGATATCGCGTCAATATACGCTAAAACAGATATCCCTGTGGTAACGGTATCTAGGAAAATACCTGATATGAACACTATAAAGAAAACGCTGGAAAAAAAATTCATTGACTGGAAAGACAAATGGAAGCTCATTAAAAAAAATGAAATTCATATAATGGAAAGGGGGGTGCACAGATTATCTTTTTCATATATAGGTATAGAGGAAAAAAACGCAAGAGACCTTATAGAAAAATCAATTTATAAAGGCAATTACCCAGAAGCACTTAGAATTGCCCATATAATTGCCAGTGCAATAAAAAAAGGGGAAAGTAAAGGGAAAGCTTAACTCTGACCGACCTGTTTAGGTTTTTCTTCGAAATTTATCTTTACTTCCTGTGGTTTCTGTTCGGTTTTTTCAGTTAAGTGCGCTATGTTGATCTCCAATACCCTGTTTGCAATCTTCATCATGGAAATATAGTTATTCATACCACATTCAAATATTTCAGGTTTTACAGTGTGCTCCTTGCCTATTTTTTCCAGTACACTTGCCGTTTTACTATACATGCCTGATATTTCCCCTATTATAAATGGGTCTTTAAGCACCTTACTAGCAAAGGTAATCGCACCAAAAGTAGCAGCATTGCAAAATTTCAATTGTTTTTCAATCATTTCCTTCATCATTTCCAAACCCAAATACTATATTGAGATGATCATTTTTATATTTTGCCTCTACTATGCTTGCATTGTACAGTGAAATCGGTAAAGCAATACTGCCCTTGTAGGTGCCTACTGTTACGTAAAGCATATCTTTATCCATAAATGCCTCAATCTTTGCATTTGAATCCAGGAAAGGTATAAGCATAGAAATCGTTACTCTGGATTTCTCTTCAATAAACTTAATAGGCTTTTCTCTTGTGTATATATCTGTTGGATCGGAATCCCCGAAAATATCCTTGCCTATCTTTTTTAACGAATTTATTCCTATGATCTCTTTATTATACACTGGAGCAAAAAATTTTTTAATTGTTGGAAAAGAGTTATCAATCACACGAAGATTTTCAGTATGCTCTTTAACTGTATCTGTGAAATACTCGCTACCCTTGTTTTCTTTCATTATTTTATTTATAATAAGCCCCTCAACAGTCATGTTGTATAGTGATAGATATGTAAATGCTCTCTGGGTTTCGTTTATCACCATTTTTTCAGGATTAACTACAAGTCTTACAGTCGTATTAACATCTGCAAGTATGTTCTGGATTGATTTAAAGTAAACATAGACCTGTTCCATTGAGTTTATTACCTCATCTTCTGGAAGAGGTGTTTTTACAAATTTCCCTACTGTTGCTCTACCTACTTTTATAAAATATTTGTTTAATTTGAAAAGGCGTGTGAAATACCATTCTACGACATTGGGGAAACTCAACAGCCTCATTGTATCTGCTGTAGGGGCGGTATCGACTACAATAACATCGTAGTTGTTGTTTCTAGTGTACCTTTCTATATTGAAAAGAGCTGCTATGAGGTCCATGCCAGGGAATATAGCCATTTCCTTTGCTTTTAAATCCGATAAACCAAAAGAAGAAAACAGCAAGCTCAAATAATTGGCTACTTCCTTCCAATGGGTTTCTATTTCATAATTCACGTCTATTTCCTGAGCCCATAAATTGGGGTAAATCTCTGTGGGGTAGGGATATATTACCTTCTCCAAAGAGTCTGAGGTAGAGTGGGCACTATCCGTAGACATGATCAATGTTTTTTTGCCAGATTCGGCAGATAAGATAGCAGTGGAAGCAGAAATGGTGGTTTTTCCAACACCACCTTTGCCAGTATAAAAAATTATTCTCATTTAAACACACCTATGTACATACACAATCGTTCCTAGTCAACTACCCCTCCCTGACGGAAGGGGCTTGTTGCTGGTCTCCCCTCCACCGAGTGGAGTTTCATTGAACCGCAA
>JBMFVL010000076.1:0-2924 GCA_049966015.1 Thermoplasmata archaeon
GATCATATCTATTGCCAAATGATTGGTACGTGTTCAATGGTTCTGCAATGATAGGCGATAACTTTAACATTCAGTTCAATACTACTGCAACTGTATCAGTATACGTTGATAATGCGGTGTTCTGATTATAGAAAAGTTAGGAGCTTTAGGGAAACGGTAAAAACCCCACCTTCAGGGAGGAGATCAGTAACAAGCTCTGAGCTTTAGCGAAGAGTGGTTGACAATTTTTTTGTCCTATCTTTGTAAACAGCAAAGTATTTATATGGATTTTATATTACTTTAAGCATGAACCCTTGGGAAAGTGTAGATTATGATGTGGCGGTATTAGTTCCGCACACGGACAGCGTTTATTTTGCTTGGGTTAATTCTTTGATAAGGTTACGTATACCACAGCCAGCCTTCTTTACCTTTCAATCAGGTTTGACAATTGATCAGGCTAGAGAACTTGCAGTTGATACTGCCATGAACACACCACATTACAACAAATTATTCTTGATGGCTTTGAAGGGTAGGATAAAATATATGGAGAAGTTCAAAACAAAGGATGAGAGTATTGAGTATGCGATAGATTCTGGTGCAAAGTATATATTCTTTCTTGATTCTGATGTTGCAGTTGAGCCTGATGCTATTTATATGTTGAAGAGCGCAAGGTATCCTATAGTTTCAGGCGTATATTATAAAAAAGTAAACGAAAAAATAACAAACCTGTATATGTTCAGCAGAGCAACAAAAGATTATTCACCTATTACTAGTTATGAAACACCAAGGTATCTATATGTTGATGGGGTAGGTCTTGGCATAACGCTAATTGATTCTGATATCTTCAGGAAATTGTCACAGCCTTGGTTTGAATGGTACCATTATAAAAAATATAAACATGCCTATTCAGAAGATCTGAACTTCTGTCTCAAGGTGCAGAACGAGCTGGGCATTAAAATTCTTGTGGATACATTTGTTAAAGGCTACCATATTGGTGTTTTTGCAAAGGATTATGAGGGTAAAATTGTTACAACGGGTGTGTAAAATATGAGAATACATATAACTGGTATTGCAGGTGTTTTAGGATCTAGCTTGGCTGAGCTGTTTTACGAGAACGGTTATGAGGTTTCTGGCAATGATGTGGTTCGCCCAGAAGATGCGTGGAGACTGCGTGAACGTGGTTTGCTCGATAACATAAAGTATTACTGGAAAAGTTCCACAGATCTATCAGAAATGGATTTATATTTCAAGGATGTGATTATTGATGCTGGATTAATGGTTCCAGACAGGGACTTTGGCATAACATCACCAGAGTTTACAATGATCAACAATCTGATGCCACCGCTTAGAATTCTGGAATCCCTGAAAAATAAGCCATATAAACCCATTGTAATATACCCAAGCAGTTTCAATGCACTATACGGCTATAATACGGAAATTTTATCTGACGAACTTAAGCCATACCCCTCAACGCTCTATGGATGGACCAAGGGAGCTGTGGAACTGCTATACCTATCGTATCATCTATCTTACAAAATACCTGTGATAATAACACGTGTAGGTTCGTCTTACGGACCATACATGCGCAAATCAGAGTTAATTGGTAAAATAATTACACATATCATTGAAGGTAAAAAAGAATTCAGATTAAAATCGCCATATGCAAGGAGATTATGGACGTACAACGATGATGTGCTATACTTTTATAGTAAGTTAATAGAGAATAAAGAAATTGATCGATATTTTGGTAAGGTATTGCATTGTGCAGGAAACCTGAACAACGAAATAATAACCAATATGGATCTGATAAAAAAGATTATGAAAATTACGAACACAGATATATATGTAATACCAGATGAATATGAGCCAGGTGAAAAAATTCATGGCGAACCAATAAACTTTTCAATACAGCCATCAAAATTTGAATGGTATCCAGCATTCTCTCTTGACAGGGGCATTGAAATAACATATAAGTGGTTCAAAAATCACTATGAAAGGTTTGGGTGGTAATTTATGAACATAAAAATACTTGACATTGGTATAGGCGATGGCAATACATGGAAAAAATAAATAAACATGCAGATTATTGTATAAATAAGATGCGTTTTCAGTTTTTCAGGGGTGAGTTTTAATGAAAATTGCAGTTGTATCAAGTACCATTTATCCATCTAGGCGTTCATGGATATACGGTTCAGAAAGCCAGGCATGGTTATTGGCAGAAACGCTAGGTAAGATGGGGCATGATGTATACTTTTATGGTGCAAGTGGTTCAGAGAAATCCTCATTTTTTAAAAAATTCAGGTATATACATAGCCATCTGGGGCAGATCAGCTATGACAACGATGCAATGGTATGGGATTACTATTCTGATGAGATAAACGATACAGATATAGTACTAGACTTCTCAGCAACAGGTTTAATATCAGAGTTTGTGTGGTTAAAAGGGCATAAGAAATTCATACATTTAAGGAATGGAACTGACTTTTCAGCGCCTAGGCTCAATTTTGGAAACAGAAACATGGTTGTTCTGTCAAAATTGGTTCAGGGATTGGCGAAAGAACAGGGAATAAATACGGAAGTAATACCGTACGGCATTGATCAGGATTTTTACGCACTTAATGACAATATATCTGATAGAACGTATTTTCTATATATTAGCAGACCGCATCCGAATAAGGGTGTTTTTCAGTTCATAGAGATAGCAAAGCGCCTGAGAAATATAGAATTTAAGATTGCTTTCTCAACTCCAAACGAAGAGCATTGGAAATATGCGAACCAGGTTCTATCAATGTTGCCAGAAAATGTTGAATTTGTTGATGAAAATGATGATGTGGATGGTCATAAAAAGGTTGACCTGTATCAGTATGCAAAAGCGATTGTTATACCATTGCAATCCAATTATGTAGAGGCGTTCGGGTTAGTATTTGCGGAGGCAATGAGCTGTG
>JBMFVL010000077.1:0-2458 GCA_049966015.1 Thermoplasmata archaeon
ATGATATTTTGCTAAATACATATAATGAGTTATCTGCACATAATCCGCTTTAATCGCATGCCTCCCTCTTTTAAATTCGTGAATAATTATGTTTTGTTTATTCCCTAAAAATTCTACGTAATCTATTTTGTTTCTTCCTATAGTTAATTCTGCATAACCAAATTTTCGTTGAATATCATTTACAAACTTCCCTAACTTTACATATTCTGTACCATCAGTAATGAAAATTTCATGAATACCCAGCCACGCCCTTCTATCACATATATTGGCATAACTTACATCTGTTCCTCTATAATTATCAGGGATTCTCATTTATATCAACCTTCAATCGTTCAATACTAGCTGTACTTTTTATGAATTTGGCTAAATAATTTAAAAACTCTTTTTGTTCTTTACTGATACCTATATATTTTATTTTTTCTTCGCAATTTTTGATTATTTCATCTTTTGCATTAAAATAGATGTCTCCAAATTTATAAGGTAAATAAGATTTTGAAAATGGAATCCCATACACAGATACTGAAAAATTATTATTTGGTTCTTTGTTAAAATCTTTTACAACCCAGAATTTAGGGTCCGAATCACTAATTATTTCTTTATTACGTTTTAACCATATCTTGGAATATTCGGTGTTAACATTTCCAAACCCATCTTGGTCTCCTATATCTAGTATACTTATTTTATCTTCTTCTGGAATAAATTTATAAAAACTTTCTTTATACGTAATCCACCACTCAGACATCTCTTTAATTTCCCTTATATATTTAAATTGTGTTCCGATCCACTTTTTATCAGAAAATAATACATCTATTTTTATACTACATGATAATCCAGCTTTTATATCTAAGGTTGTTTTTTTATAAATGTTTTTTATTATCACTTTTCTAGCATTAAAAGATAATTTACATAATAAAATCCCCAAGTAACATCCAACTGAAAAAGCATCTATATAATAATCATTTTTGAAATTAAAATTTTTGAAAAAAGAGTAGAGGTCATCGATATTTTCAATATTATCAGGAATAGTATCTATATGGGAATTTACAATAATATATAAATTGCTTTCATTATTTTGACCTCTTCCTATCCTACCAGTTCTTTGAATAAAATTATTCAAATATACACCTGGTTCTATTATATAGTTTGTAAAATAGTTGGGTGGGTTAATACCCTGTTCCACTATATTTGACCCAATTATTATTTTTTTATTTTCAATTTCTTTTTTCCTTATTTTTTCATATTCTTCATATGAAGGGTCATCATAGGCAGATATCATCGAAATTTCATTAATGGAAAAATTATTATTAAGTAATTCTTTTTTAGCCATATGCATATTTTTTATTGAATCCGCAATTATGAACCATTTACCATTTTTTATTAAATCAATATTCTCTTTTATAAAATCTGTTATTTCCCCCTGGAATATAGTAACGTTTATTGGACCTTGAATAAGAACATTTTTTTCATTATTATTATTGTGCATCCTAGGAACTTTTATTGTCTCTACATTGTCTTTCCCAAAAATTTCATTAACCAAGTTTTTAAAATTTTCCTGAATTGTAGCAGATGAAAATAAAATTTTAATTTTTTCTGGGAAAAGTAAGCACATGGATAATATCATTGCAATTTTGTCTCTTGTATATATGTGAATCTCATCGTATATAATCAAGGACAAATTATTCTTTATCAATGTGCTTATCATATCTTCTTTATTACTGGTATAGTAATTTAGTATTATGTAATACATAATGGTTGGGTTTGTTACCACATATTTCTTACCAGAAATTAGTAATTCTATCGCTTTGGCCTTGGTCATACTAAATCCTTTTGACTTGTAGGATAAAACACATTCCCTTACATTTTTTGCATTCAAAAATACGACTTCATTAGGATTGCTACTATTTAAAGAATCATAAACTTCTTTCCCCAATAAATTGTTTGGGAGAACTATAATTGTTGTTTGCATGTCATTTGCTAGTTTACTAAATGCAAAAGTTTTACCGGATCCGGTTGGAGCATCTAAAATAACAACCCTCTTATTTTGATTTAATATCCCTTTCATGTCTTCTTGGAATTTCCTGTAGTTCCCCATACCTTCTATGTAGGAAGGTCTAAGTTTTATTGTTGGAAATAATGCACTATTTTTCATATATATTCAATATCTCATCCTGTGTAAAGAAACCTAAAAGAAAGTATTGCAAAACAATATGTTCAGTATATTCATACTCTTTATTTGCAGGCATTTTTTTATTCATTATTTTTTCTATGGTATATGCATTCAACACTCCCCTGAACGGATTACCAATATATTTTTCAATTTTCAGTACTCCATTTTTATTGGTTCCTATTCTCACTGCTTCAGGAATATCAAATTCTTTGCTACTTCTTATTAAATATGCAAAAAAAGTGTTGTTAGGCATTATAGGTTGTTGAAAAAAGAAATTTTTGTACATTGTAG
>JBMFVL010000078.1:0-2122 GCA_049966015.1 Thermoplasmata archaeon
GTTACAGAAGTATAAACCCCCTATCATTTATTTTATTCATATTCCACTGGTATATTCCCTCTCATTGGACTTGTGATAGGTTTAAAGGGATATCATTCCAAGCATTGGAAGATGGTATACTGCACTATATATTTTCAGTGCTGTCTATAACTTCATGAATTGTAAAGATATTTTTACCGCTAAACATGTTGCCATCTATATTTTCATGGGATTTTCTAAATTCCTCGCTTTCAACCCATTTATTGAAATCCTCTATTGATTCCCAGTAAGTCATGATGATATAATAATCCCCTTTAACAGGCCTTAATATCTCATTTTTTACAAATCCTGGAAATTTGTCCACAGATTTGTCTCTGTTTAAAAAAGCATTTTCAAATTTTTCTCTGTATTCGTTTTTAACAGGGATTTGGTTCTGCACTACGATCATTTGACCACCGTTTATTCCATATTCTGATTGATATTTTAAATCCGCACATTTATTCATCATATAAAATATTGCTTGGATTTAAAAAGCAAACATCTACGGCTTTATATTAAAATTCTAAAAAAATCAAAGATACTGAATATAAAAACATTAAAAGGTTATTTCGGGGTTTGCACCTCTGGACCAGGGTTATTAGCTGGTGCTTCCTTACCTTTCTTTTTTCTGGTAAACATGAATGCTACCAGAGCCACTACCACAATTACAGCAACCAGAAGCAGTATCATGACCATATTACTCATGCCGGGCAGAACAGACGTACCAGTAGTGGTTGTGGAGCTATGATTGCTGTTTCCTGTTGGTATGTTAGTTCTTGCAAGAACCATTGTTTCTTTGTATGAACTGTTTATGATGAACTTTACCACTATTCCAGAATAGGTCTGGATATAAATCGTCATGTTGTTGGTTTTTATCTCATCTGTAATAAATGTACCTGCAGGGACCGTTACACTGACGTTCCTTAAAAGTGTAGCGTTACTGGGCATGGTGAATGGACCTATTTCTTTTGGTAATATACCCTTGTTGAGGCTGTTTAATACAGATACATTAACTGCTGGAAACATACCTGGGTCTGCAAAGGTTGATGTTGAATTTTCATGATAAGGTTGGCTGGACATTGAGGCATATACGTTGAAATTGTACAGGGTAACGTTAACGTTGTTTACTGTGTAGTTTGCAGTTTCATTAATAGACCCGCTAATATCGTAATAGGCATAGGAGCCGTTATAGGCGTATACTGGTTGGGGAGCAATCTGTACAGCTATAAAATTTATAGAATAGGTGTAGGCATTGTTGCCATTCAACGATATGCTACCTTTTGAGGGTGTTACAACATATCCTTTTATAGGACTCACCGTGTATGTGTAATTGCCGGGTGGCAGCATGAAGTATATGCTTGAAGAAGTCGAACTTATTGTTTTGGTACCTATTGTTACACTCCAGTTTGTACCTCTTGCCAGACCGGATTCTATAAAAGAGACATTGTATACAGAACGTGTAAAAGTCACATGAACATAGGCATTATTGCCGTTGACAGTTACATTGCCATATAATATGTTTGATTTATATTCAGATACATTGCCTACTTTATAGGAATATGTACCGTTGGGTTCCACGAAAGTTATTGTTGTATTGGTTGAGCTTTTCATTGTTCCGTTCAATGAAATGCTCCAGTTTGTACCGACTGACAGCCCCGATTCTATAAAATTGATTTCATAAACTTTTGATGAATATTTTGAACTCATGGGAACATTTGTTTTATCAAGTTCCATGTATTCTGTCATATTAATGGTACCGTTGATTTGATCCTGGGCTTTTACATATATTCCAGAATATCTATCTACCCATATGGTAGAATACATAGAAGTTGTATTGGTGGAATTGAAGTATGAAATTTCATCTGTTTGAAAAGTGCCGGCTGGAACGGTTACTGAGACATTATCTACAATAGAAGTTCCTGGTGGTGTAGGAATTGATCCATTGTTTAACAGATTCAGAGTTGTAACGTTTAGCCCCATGTATGCCCCTGTATAGGAAAAAGTGTCTGTGGTATTTGTGTACTGTGCTTTATAAACATTCATTATTTGGTAGTCGTTAAAGGATTGTGTAGTTAGATTCACACTGTTGATATATAAGTTATCG
>JBMFVL010000079.1:0-1878 GCA_049966015.1 Thermoplasmata archaeon
CTCCAGAAAGAGTCCCCCCATAGCTTGCCCCTCACATTATCCCATAGCTCTAACCTTATCTTTCTTGAGCTTGCGCCCTTGAACATCTGGGCCATATATGGAACGAAGTATTTCCTGCATCCACTGACAAACAGGTGCACATGATCAGGCCCGAACTCGCAAGCTTCCATTTTCACGCCAAGCCTGTAACACGTTTCGGCAAAGCTCTCCAGGCATGCTAACCTTTCCGTCCACGAACACGTCCCTTCTGTACTTTGGCGTAAATACAAAGTGGAAGTTCGATTCACCAATGCTAGACCCCACACTAACCAACTTCAATTCTCTTCACCCCTTTGGCCAAAGGGGCCCCAGCATGGGCCTCGTTATAATAGCTATTTTTCTGCCTTATATTGTTTCCTTCAAACTATCGTCTAAAGACCGATAGCTTGCTTTAATATCAGTCAAGGAAGCGCATAAGAAGCAAGATAAGGGAACTTACTGACAAGTCCAATTTATCAAACGAAACGCCATATGATGCAAGGGAAAAGGTAGTAAAAGCACTCAAGGGATGGGGAGAGTACTTCAAGCACAGCATGGCGAAAACAGCATTTCTCCGAGGTATGGGAATATGCTGACCTGTCCCTCGGTAGAATGTACAAGAGGTGGCATCAGAAGGAGCACACAGGGAAATACAAGAGTATAATAAGTGCCGGCATTTCAGTCCTCAATACATGGATTAAACCCGTTCCTTACGTAGTGGCACGATGAACATCATCGGTTAGCGTAGTGCGGGAAATCCGCCCGCTACGTTCGACGAGGGGCCGCAGGGTAAGACCTGTGGTCTACTCTATCCATAAATAGCCTTTAATGTATTTTTTTATGATTGGTTCATTTTTTATATCATGGAACTATATGTGCTGTTTTTGGAGGCTCAACCCCAAGATCTTGTGCTACCTTCATCATCTTTCCCCATACGTCTTCTGTTATCGGTATCCCTTCCTTCTTCCTTCTAGACATCTCTCTGGTCTCAGGCTCACCTGGCAAAAGTATTTCGTTAAACCCCTTCATCAGCTTTGCGCTTTTTATTCTGTTTATAAGGTCCATTACTGCTTCTTTGTATTCATCATAAGGTCTAAAGGATTCTATGTCTAAAGCCTCTATTATAACGCCCCCCTGTATGTGCCAGCCTTTAGGAAGGTTTGGAGCTGTTTTAGATCCAGTAAGTACACCTGCAAGAAGCTCTACGCTCAAACCTAGGCCATAACCCTTATAACCTGAAAAGAGCAACCCTCCGAGAGGTAAAAGGCTCCCGTTGTCGAAGAAGCTTCTTGGGTCAGTTGATGGATTTCCGTATTTGTCAACGACCCATTTTTCTGGCAGCATCTGTCCTTTAGAAGCATAGACAGCTATCCTTCCTGCCGCTACCACGCTTGTAGCCATGTCAAGAATTATTGATAGGTTTTCATCTACTGGGAAGCCGTAGCATATAGGATCTGTTCCTAGGAGCTTTTCAACACCGCCATATGGAGCTACATCACTTGGAGAGTTTGTAGTGACGAAAGCTATCATCCTGTTCTTTACTATTTCTTCTGCATAGTATGCCATAGTTCCTATGTGGCTTAAGTTTTTGATTGTAGCTATGGCTATGCCGCTTTTTTTAGCTTTCTCTATCGTCTTCTTTGTAGCCTGCATAGCTATAACAGGGCCAAACCCGTTGTCCCCGTCTATCAGAGTTATAACCGTGCTGTCTTTTATTATTTTAACGTTTGGATTTACTTTTATCTGTCCATTCTTTACACCTTCTATGTAGTAAGGCATCCAGAAACAGCCATGTGAATCAACTCCTCTTAGGCTAGTTTTTATCAGCATGCCTGTCACAGTTGATGCGTCTTCTTCTTT
>JBMFVL010000080.1:0-1781 GCA_049966015.1 Thermoplasmata archaeon
CTTCTTTTCATCAATTGTATTTGAGCATATCAAAAAGCTAAAGCCTTCATGGAGAAATGAATATGAAATAACCGAGGCAATACA
The DNA here is from genome assembly GCA_049966015.1 of Thermoplasmata archaeon. Taxonomy (GTDB): domain Archaea; phylum Thermoplasmatota; class Thermoplasmata; order Lutacidiplasmatales; family JAMCUS01; genus JBMFVL01. The sequence continues at coordinate 85 of JBMFVL010000080.1, forward strand.
ATCCATTATAGATTCTGGTGGGAAGGTAGGATATGATATCATCGATAGCTGGTGGAAGGATACAGGGACAGTAGAAGATATTTTATCAGCTAATCGTTTGATTTTAGATAAAATTATCAATAATGAAGAAACAAGAAATATACAGGGTAAAATCAAAATAGGAAGGAATGTAAAAATATCCGAAGATTCGATTGTAAGGGGCCCTGTCGTTATAGGTGATAATTGCATAATAGAAGATAATGTGTTTATAGGACCATATACTAGCATTGGGGATAACTGCGTGCTAAAAAAGGTATCGATTGAAAATTCGATTATTATAAAAAATTCACATATAGATACTGAAAAAATGATTATAGATTCAATTATTGGAGAAGGGTCGGTTATCAGCAATGCCAATGGTATGAAACCATCAGGATTGAGAATGGTTATAGGGGAAAATTCAAAATTATATGTGTAAGGGATATCAATATGGGATATGAATTTATCAACACAAAAATCAATGAAGTTGTTATAATAAAACCCAAAGTGTTTTACGATAAGAGAGGATTTTTCATGGAAAGTTATACAAAAAGCGAATTCGTAAAACATGGAATTGAAGTGGATTTTGTACAGGATAACCATTCTTGGTCTATAAAAAATACTTTGAGAGGGTTACATTTTCAAAAAGAGCCTTATGCACAAGCCAAACTAGTAAGATGCATTTCGGGTGAAATTTTGGATGTAGCTGTAGATATAAGAAATAATTCCAGTACATTTGGGGAATATGTAAAAGTGTTGCTGTCTTCTGAAAATAAAAATATGCTTTTTATACCAGAAGGGTTTGCACATGGATTCCTTGTGCTTTCTGATTATGCAGAAGTTATATACAAAGTTAACAGGGAATACAATAAAGAGGCAGAATCTGGTATAATATGGAACGATATGGAGATAGGTATAGACTGGCCTGTCAATAACCCACTAGTATCGGAAAAGGATATGGCATTGCCGAGTTTTGAATCATTAAGACATAAAGTGGTGAAATAAATGAAAATTTTAATAACAGGAGGAGCTGGCTTTATAGGGACCAATGCGGTATCTCTTTTTAGTAAAGAAGGGCATGAAGTAATTAACATAGATAAACTGGGAATTGGATCTGTAAAGAAAAACATTAAGATGGTTCAAAGCCACTTCATAAAAATGGACATATCAAAAAAATTTCCTGTTGAATTTGTTGATGATGTAGACCTGATTATTAATTTTGCATCTGAATCCCATGTTGATAGAAGCATAGTAAACCCAGTATTTTTTTACAAAAACAATGTATCTCTTGTAATTAACATACTAGAAGCATTGAGGAAATCTAGAAATAATGTACGAATGGTACATGTTTCAACAGATGAAGTTTACGGGGATATTCTCAACGGTTCATTTACTGAAGAGTCTGCTTTAAAGCCATCTAACCCATATTCAGCATCTAAAGCTGCACAGGATTCTTTTGTTCTATCTTATACAAGAACCTATGGATTGAATATATCCATAACAAGATGCACCAATAACTATGGACCTTTCCAGTATCCTGAAAAGCTAATCCCTAAAACAATAATACGTAGCCTTAAAGGTATGAAAATACCTATATATGGAAAAGGCACCAATATAAGAGATTGGATTTATGTTGAAGATCACTGCAAAGCGATAAAAATTGTTGCTGAAAAAGGGAA
>JBMFVL010000081.1:0-1630 GCA_049966015.1 Thermoplasmata archaeon
CACATACATTTACGCTGGGTATGATACATCCCCTGGAATGGTGTACAAGATAGATCCGAGCACAATGACATTGGTATCATCATTCAAAGCTCCTTTAGGACATAATTATGTTTTCTCTCTAACTCAAAACAGAATAATAGGAAACAACTACGCAGTGTTCAAGTGAGGTACTTCTCGCTAAAGCTCTGAGCTTTAGCTTAGGAGTATCTGACAAAATATAAATACTAAAATTACTTTATCTCACTCATGAAAACTTTGGCAGTTTGTATTGATTCTTTGAATTTAAATGAGCTGGATGGCTTTAGCAGGGCAGTTGCCGACAGATCGCAGAGCAAGGGCATTCTTAAGGCTTTTGGTGAGGGACATACGGTAACAAGTGCTTGGGCAATAATGACGGGTAGATTGCCAAGGTACAATGGCAGGATCGTTGGTGACTGGTATTACAAGGACAAGGATGGGAACATGGGAACGCATGATCTGAGGACAATAGGTGAAACGTTGATAGGCAAATCTGGGCTAAATGAGATATGGTTCAACTTTCCATTGATACATCCAATTCCAAGGTTGCCAAAAACTGTTATTGTTGCAGGACCGCCGTGGTTCAAGATCGGGTATTACACACAACCGCCATGGCTTGAGCAGGAGCTTCGTGAGATCGGGTACATGCCAGATGTTCCAGATGATAGACAGACACCATCCGTGGAACTGCTACTAGAAATGGTTGAGAGACGTGGAAAGGCTCTGAAACATGTTCTAAAAAATTTTCCATGGGACTTTGCAATTGCTTGGTTTACAGAAACGGACAGGATACATCATATGGAGCATGGTACATCACCGTATGATACACCAGAGAACAGGAAGAAAGTTCAGAATGCTGTGGATAGGGTAATATTTGAGATTGTACGTGAATTCGAGCCTGACAATCTTCTCCTCTTCTCAGATCATGGGTTCGATTATACACTGAAGACGCACAGACCAGAGGGTATGTATGTTATCAAGGGTGGTACTGAAAAGACGGGCGTAGGTTCAATGCTCGACATACTACCCACCATTTATAAGTTCCATGGGCTAAAGCCCTTAGGTTTGGGCAAACCCCTGCAGGATCGCAGGGGCAACATTTTGTACATAGGCGTTGATGAGTTCAAGGTAAATAGGTCGCTGAAAATAATAAACGATGCAATGAAAAAGGGGAATGTTGCCATTGCATGGAGCGGGGGCAAAGATTCAACGCTTGTATGGTTCCTTGCTAGGACTATAGATCCACAGGTAAAGGTATTTTTCATAGATACACACGCACACTTCTACGATACATATTATTATGTAAATGAGATGAAGGTTCTGTTTGACATGAATGTGTATGTTCTTGCACCTAAGGAGAAGATGATTGAGATGGCTGTGGACAAGAAAGACTGTTGCTACAGGAACAAGGTACTGCCACTGATAGAGGGGATAAAACAGTTCAATATTGAATACCTTATAACTGGCATAAGACATTCTGATGAAATGGGCAGGGAGAACGCAAAGGAGATAGAGGAAAAAGACGGATACTATCAGGTCAACCCTATACTCGACTGGACAGAGAATGAAATAATTGATTTCCTTGAGGTCAACGGTGTCCCGTTCAATACGC
>JBMFVL010000082.1:0-1616 GCA_049966015.1 Thermoplasmata archaeon
ACTTCATCCAGTGCAATGTGCTTAAAAGCTTTGTATCCACATTGCAGGTCATCGTAAGGCAAGTTAAACAGGAATTTAGCGATATAAAGATACCCCTTACTGGCAAATCTTCTGATAAAGGAATAATTTCTACTTTTCCTTACACCGATAGAACAATCAACGCCATCGATAGCATTAACAAGCTTCATAACTTCTTCAAAAGAAGAGCTTTTATCCGCATCTGCATAGGCTACAATGCTATATTTCGCCAACTTAATTCCTCTTTTTATTGCACCACCCTTTCCATTCCTATCTTTTCTGACATATGGTTTTACTATGCTAGGATATGCTTGCCCGTATTCAGTTACAATTTTACTGGTTTTATCTTTTTTAGTATCATCATTATGGGTGTCAACAACCACAATGACTTCTATGTTGTTCATATTATGGGTGTGAATATAATTGATAATATCATCTAACGTGCTTTTTATCCTGTTTTCCTCATTATATGCAGGAATAACTATGGATATACCCTCTTCATATCTCCCATCCATAATTGGTAAGGTATAATCTAAATATTAATAAATTTTTATATTCAAGTGTTGGTGTTTATTCTATTCTAAAGTAATTCCCTACGTAAAGGGAAATATCTTAAAGTTCTTTATAATTTAGATTTACCAATCAAACTTATGCATAAAAAGATTTGGATAATCAAATAAAAGAGAATATAGAAGAATTACGTTAAAACGGTTTGTTGGATATACAAAAATTGAAGGAATGGTGGAATTAAAAACACTAGCAAGGGAAAGTCATTGCGTAAAGAAATAAAAGGATTGTAAAGCTCCAGAAGAACAACAGTATAAAAACAAATTTTTAAATGTAACTCATGTTGTATATTCAATACATACCATATTTTCTTTCTATTTCCGGCAATGTGTTTTCCTAAATTTCAGATTAGCAGTCTATCAAATTATTTTATAATGCCCTCATAAGATACAATATGCATAAATGAAAAGTATAAATAATTATAATATTATATTATTATGTATAGACAATGCCACCTTCAGCAGTTAAAAACGTTAAAGATTTAATTTATTGGCAATACGCCAAAATCATAGCTGGTTCTTCATCCATAGGGAAAACAAATTATGGATTCATCATGGAAAGGTTTAAAAAATTACAGTAGAAAAAAGTGTCGTGGAATGAGGTAAGGGAATACATCAAAGAAAAAGAAGTGCAGAACAAATGCATATACTGCGGTACCGAAGACGAGCATTCGACTTTAGAGCATATGTTTCCCCGGTCTTTAGGTGGTCCTGACACAGAAAAAAATCTGGTCTGGGTATGCCCAAAATGCAATTCATCAAAGGGGAAGCAACGTCTGTATGAATATTTTACAAATAAAAAAGGCCTTAAATTTGCAAAATACGATGTTCCAAGAATTGCAGAAGGAAAATACCTGAAATTTTTATACGATGTGGTTGAAGAAAAAAACATGCTTGATTTAACGATAAGCAATATACAAAAAAATATATGCCCGGAATGCGACTTGAAACATCTTTGCAAAAAAGAAAATTCAGAAGGTAAATTAAGTCCCTTATGTCTTGATTCCATTGCAACCTTGTGCTTGAAACAAA
>JBMFVL010000083.1:0-1510 GCA_049966015.1 Thermoplasmata archaeon
TGCCTTATACTATACATGCCCTTTTTGTGGAAGGCAAGTATATCTGCATAGTAATGATCCTGGATATAAGTATGCTATGGACTGTATTAATGATGCTATAAGGAGGAATCCCTATATGATATTGTCATCGACACATGGATGTGGGTATACCTAGCACGCTATTTAAATCAATGTACAGTGTGTAAAAGTTTCAGCTCTTCATAAAATTTTTCAGCACTTTTTTCATATGAAAAATTTTTTGACCATTCAATTGCGTTTTTTCCGAGTTTCTCACGCAATTCCCGGTTCTCCAACAAAACAGCAATTTTATCTGCCATGTCTATGATATCATTTTCTTTTGCCAGAAGTCCAGTTACACCGTTCTGTATAGAATCCTTAAGCCCATGGACATCGTATCCAATTACAGGAGTACCGCAACTATTGGCTTCTATTACCGATATTCCCCATCCTTCTTTGGAGGAAGGATATACAAATACCCAGGCTGATTCTAGATATTTGACCTTGTCTCCTTCACTCAATTCCCCTAAAAAACGCACACCATCAATATCGTTCTCTTTTGTTAGATTTTTTAATGTGGTATAGCAATCCAGATCCCCTTTTCCCCCTATGATAAGCTCAGCATTTTTTATTCTGCTTTTTACAATTTTAAATGCATTTATCAGATGGTCTATGTTTTTTGATGATTTGACTCTACCTATGTATACAACAGTGGGAACACTTGCCTTTTTGATCTCGTTATAGGTCTTTTTAGATGCTTTGACACCATTCCATATAATTTTTATGCGTTTCCCATCAATGTTTTTTTTGAGCAAATCCTCTTTTGTGCTGTTTGATACTGTAATTATATCTGTTTTTTTATAGAAAAATGGAATGGATTTTTCTGCAACATATGCCACAATAGAGGGAATAAGAGGGAGTTCTTTTCTAATTGTTTTCCATCCCCCTATATGATGAATAATTGCAATTTTTTTATTTTTCCATACGTATAACGGAGTGAAAAAAGGAACTGTATTAATGGAGTCAATAACGACATCATATTTTTTTCTGTTTTTAATGTAGAAAAGGGCTGCATGTAAATAAACGGTAAATCTATTGCCTTTCCTTATTATTGTATAGTTGTTACCCTCTTCTTTTGGAATCGATCCTGGAAAAGAAGCTACGAAATAGGTGATTTTGTTATTGTCCTTGGAAATGATGGAGAGAATATTAAACAAATATTCTTCAGCGCCTCCTGCAAGAGGATTTTTGGGATCCCTCCAATTAAAGGCTAGTATGTTCATAATCTTAAAATCTCCTTTTTTTTATTTTATGTAATTCTAAAGGGATAATATATCGATGATAACTATAAACATTGCTAAGCATTTTAGCTTGCATATGCTATAACCTGTTATGTGTTTTGTTATATGTGTATAATTATCTGAACCTTACCTTCGTTTTTTAAACTGTTTTTTTGTTTAATCATGGAATGCACTGTTATTACAGCCTATACATATTTCCAGATAGAACTGGC
>JBMFVL010000084.1:0-1151 GCA_049966015.1 Thermoplasmata archaeon
TGGCAAGAAGGTGGAGATGGACCTCTGCCTATATGCCATAGGAAGAACGCTTCTCGAAATTTCCACAATCATCTCCCTGGCGGATCATAAAGAATTGGAAGGAGCAATAGAAATACACAAAAGATTGACTGGCATTGAATTCATAGAAAATGCATTTCAAAAGATAATGGAATTTGGAAAACATGCTGTTGAAGCAATAGTAAAAGCAATAGAAAATCCCTACAAATCAACAGTAAAAATATTGAAAAATTTAGGTTTATTTACATTTAATCCGTTAGATAAAATTAACGCAAAACTCTAGATTATAATAATATTAAACTTTTTTCAAAAACGCAAAACTATAGTAAGTCAATCTACTGTTAAAAGGGTATGGAAGTATTATCTGGATACTGGTGAAAAATTGATCATTAAAGATGGAGGAAGGAAGATGAAAGAAATTAATCCTGATGAGGAGAAAATTGTAATTCAGGCATTCATGATCCATAAAATGGGAGCAAGAAGACTGGAGAAAATCATAGAGAATGATCATGGAATACATATACCCCATAATACGATCCACAGGATCCTCTTGAAAAATAATCTTGCATATGAAGATGAAAAGAAGAAAAGGCCAAGGAAAAAGTGGATTCGATATGAAAGGAAACATTCACTTTCATTGTTCCATATGGACTGGCATAAATCAGAATATAATGGAAAGCAGGTATTCATTATAATGGATGATTCATCAAGGAAGATTTTAGCTGGAGGAGAATTTAATGATGCAAAAGAAAATGTTATATCATTAATGGACAATGTTTTATAGAAATATTAGATCTGCATGAAATAAGGGAAGTATTAAAAGCAAATGGATTCAATTTTATTCAATAAAATAGATAAGGAAAACAATTCAAACAATATATTTTAAAAACTCCTTGAAAGCAATAACATAAAAAATATAATATATATGATAAAAAATCCACAACGAATGGAAAGGTGGAGAAATGGTTTCATCTCTATGAAAAGTACACGAAGCTCTTTAAAAAATTGAAGATCTTGTGGAATGGTATAATAAGGTGAGATACCACGAGAGCCTTGATACAGATTATTATCTGCAGACACCTGAAGAAGCATTCTGGAGCAGGTTGCCAGAAGAAAGCAAACTGAGGAATTTC
>JBMFVL010000085.1:0-765 GCA_049966015.1 Thermoplasmata archaeon
GTTATTTTTGATAGAATTCTCACAAACGATTCCAATACCCTGAATGGGACGTTCCATAATGCCCTTATCTTCATAAGAAATTCAAAGAATTCTATTGGATATTCGTATGGTCTACCTATCTTTCCACTGTTCTCTATTTCAAGGTATTTGTTCCATCTTTCAAAAACATCTGTATCTATTAACATTACTGCTCTCTTTACCAAAGATTCATTATATTTTGACCAAATCCTTTTATCCCTGTTTTCAATATTTACCATGGGGGTATAATTTTCGATCATATTGGTCACCAATACCCCCATTTTTATCAAAAAATTAAATTTTATTAATTAAGGGTTAGTTAACACACTTATATTTAAAGATTAATTTTTGTTTATAATTAACAGGACTTCATTTTTTATAGGCTTGGAGAAACCCGGTATGCTTGCAATAAATGGTATAGTATAGCTAAGGGTTGAATTTAAACTTGCTTTTACTATAAGCGTAATATAGACAAAAATATGAAAGCTTCTTGGGAGATGCGAGCTCTGATTGATATAAAAAGTATAAGTTTTTGCAATGGTAGAATTTATAAATCCGCTTTCAAGCAATCTTGGAGGAGTAACATTTTTTGATAAAAAAGTAGAATAAGGATATACCTGTATTAACCAGTATTTGGAAACATTTGGAACAGGACCAATAATAAATTTGAGTTCGTTAGGATTGAATGAATCCCTTATTACACAATCAACATTATAAACTAAATAAATCCAATAATCCCTCATTCCT
>JBMFVL010000086.1:0-703 GCA_049966015.1 Thermoplasmata archaeon
CTACCTCCTAATATTTAAATCAAAGGTGCTAAAAATGATTAGAATTAATAATTATCACGAGATGCCACCAATATTATGTAATCTACTATTGGAACAAAAATAGGTTATATCATATTCAAGAATAATTACATTGGCCCATCGATAGAAGATAGAATAATAAAGATACCTTGCAGTAATGTGTCTCACATAACTATAACAAATTCAATTATGATAATGAAGGCATTGCATACAGGAAACACATCATTGCTGACCGCATTCGGTATATTGGTAAGGAAACCAATGACCTCGATGAAGTTGAGATAACTGGATTAGATGAAGAGGATTAATTAGAGTATACAAAGGATCATGAGATTGTTAACAGCAAGGAATTTCTTGATTAGGTTTTAACGTTGAAGCCTAAGGATGTCAGGGATAAGGGAATATCGGAAAGGGAATTAAAAAGACAAAAAGCAAAAATCAGATCAGGAAAGACACTTAATCCAAAAACTAAGATTGTTAAAATTCTATTGAAGTTATATAAAGAGACTATGCTAAATACCTAACTTTTTAGGTATTTTTATACACTAGGTCTCTTATTTTTTCCTGGATTGAACTTAATTCCACCAATGTTTCCCATTTAAATTGTGTCTCATTGTCCATCAATTCAATCCTATATCCCTTACTTAGTTTACTTAAAGCATCTTCAACGGATATATTTTCATCC
>JBMFVL010000087.1:0-362 GCA_049966015.1 Thermoplasmata archaeon
TTCGTATGGTCTATGTTTATGCCATTTAAATGTGCAACGGATCTTGAATCACTTATTACCATAGCATTTGCAAGATTTTTGAACTGTTTAAAACCTCTGTAACTCTTGAAATATGGCTTGAATTCATCTATCAATGAATTAAATATGTCGGGGCCCTGATAAATGGGGATTTCTATCATTAAATATAGTAATATTATAATAATATTAAACTTTTTTCAAAAACGCAAAACTATAGTAATATAAGTAAAGAATATGTGTCATCGTATGATAGTGAAAATAAGGCTCTGATTAATATAGCAGTAAGAACATATCTGGGATTGGAAGGGGGTCTCCCTCTTGTTCCCTCTTCCCTGGTCTTATAG
>JBMFVL010000087.1:372-697 GCA_049966015.1 Thermoplasmata archaeon
TAATATTATAATAATATTAAACTTTTTTCAAAAACGCAAAACTATAGTTAATAATATCAATTTAAAGTAAAGTTTATTATATGTCATATCTTTGTCCTATTATGGATGCTCCTATATTTGGTTATCCAGAGGCTTTATTGAATATAGCGATTAGATTCAGGAAAGCATTTCCAGATGTAAGACAGTTTAATCATTTTTTAAGATTTGTAACCGCTATAGGCCATTATGAAAAAGGAAGTTTAGCTCACATAAACTCATTATTTGTAAAGCATACAAATCAATCAAATTTTAACATATTTTTATCATCAAAATTTGATTTAGATCT
>JBMFVL010000088.1:0-669 GCA_049966015.1 Thermoplasmata archaeon
ATTTTAAGGACAAGCATAGAGGATCTTGGAATAGATAAAATAATGTTCATAATGGACATAGGATTCTTTTCAGAGGAAGATATAAAAAAGGTATATAGGAGGAAAATAAATTTTGTAATACTGGCCAGAAAGGACAGTTTTCTATCCAATACCACCTGCTTCATGTTATCGTAAAGTATTGAATCAGTGTACCCATTAAAGTAACGAAATGCTTTCATATGCAGATTGATCATATTTGCAGTTGATATGTCAGTTGTGAATTCAACGTATCTCTTTCTTGAATAACCTAAGATCATGGAAAAGAAATATAATTTCTTGAACTTGCCATCAACCTCTATCCTTCCATACTCACCAAAATCTACCTGTGCCTGTTCTCCAGGACCTGTTTCAAACCTGAATACTGCCTTTATCTGTTTGTCGTTCCTGTATTTTCTTGCTGTAATTTTTACAAGGATGTAACTGCCATTATACCCTTTCTCCTTTATGTTCTCATAGATCCTCACTGCTGATAAATTGTATTTATCTGTGTGAGAAAAATCTCCTGTCCAGGATCATCATTGTCTTAAGGCCAAATGAATCAATGATCTCAAGAGTATTATTCAGAGTTACAACATCAGGAACACTACCCGGATATATCTGAAAGAACAATGGCTTATCCTCATGAAGCAC
>JBMFVL010000089.1:0-663 GCA_049966015.1 Thermoplasmata archaeon
GTCTTTTTGGAAGAACTGTAAATAGCAGCAATGCCTGTAGGATTAGCAAGATGAACATTCATACACGCATTTGCTAATGTTTTAGCAACGAACTTGCCTGAAGTAGAAGCTTCAACAGCAATTTCAGGTTTTAATTTATTGTATTTCAGAATAAAGTTATTCAATTCAGGTTCATTATTCTGAAAATCTGAAATCTCCAAGATGTTACCAGCGTCGTCCAAGACACAAAAATTGTTTAATTTTTTGTGTGCATCTATCCCAATGTACATATATCACCTCCACATATATCCAATATGTAGGAGAAAAGCGTGCACAATCTACTATTCGTCTCTCAGAGAGAGGCACTGTATTGATACGCGTGGGTTGCCAACCTTTGTAGCGGGCTCGAAGCCCAAAGGGAAGATCGGCAACCTTCTCCTACTTAGAGTGCTCCTATTTGAATAGGAACACTGCCTAAAGAGTTTTTTCATAGTAGCCAAGAAACAAAGCGATATTGGCAATAGAGAACCGTATGGGGAAGTTTTTGCTAGTATATCATGGTAACTATACAGGATTGGAGTGTTTGATATATTACATGGAGCGAGACAATATAGAGAAAGCCTTTGAGATGTTGAAGAGCGACCTGGAGATATTTCCGTTGAGGGGTAAAAAAGAAGAGACAAT
>JBMFVL010000090.1:0-495 GCA_049966015.1 Thermoplasmata archaeon
GTTATATTCAAGATATACAGTTATTTTGTAATGAGAAATTATACGGAGGGATGATTAAAGTGATAGTTAACAATCATGTAATTTCTATCTTAATTCATATGTTTTTATATCTGAGTGGAATCTATTATTCGTTTCATGGCGCGAAAACTTTATTTTGTAAGCATTTTAAGGTGTGCTTTTTCGATCAATTAAATGGGAACAGAATTTTTAAAAATCAGATAAGAAAATATAATATCATGTTTTTCTTTCTGGATACTAAATGGATTCACTAGGGGATGCGGACAGTATAAGCAAGGGTGCAACTTATCAGTACATTTCCACGATCGTAGTATTATTTGAAGGATTCCTTTTTTATATCTTTATCGTACATTTTTTCAGTACTGAGATTGTAGGTGCAATTGCACTTTTAAGCGCAATACTTGCACTGTTCTCAATCATATTTTCCCTTGGCCTTGGCACTGGGGTACAGCATTTCATATCTTATTATCTGGGCAG
>JBMFVL010000090.1:505-656 GCA_049966015.1 Thermoplasmata archaeon
AAAAATCAGATAAGAAAATATAATATCATGTTTGTCTTCCTGTTTACCAGATGGATCTACTAGGGGATGCGGACAGTATAAGCAAGGGTGCAACTTATCAGTACATTTCCACGATCGTAGTATTATTTGAAGGATTCCTTTTTTATATCTT
>JBMFVL010000091.1:0-637 GCA_049966015.1 Thermoplasmata archaeon
TTATATTCAAGATATACAGTTATTTTGTAATGAGAAATTATACGGAGGGATGATTAAAGTGATAGTTAACAATCATTTATTTTTCATCAAATAAATATATATTTATTTAAAATTAATTTTTTACATAACGATACAAAAAAGTATCAGTAAAATCATTATTTTTAATGATGGAATCAATTGACATAGAAGAATGCTTTAAAAGACCAATCTTCTTTGAATATACATCAATTTCAGTCGCTTCAGAAAACATTTTTATGAGATCTTTTAAAATTTTTTTAATCCCCCTATCCATAAAATATTTAAAAAAATATGATATATAAATCTAACATTTGTCCGATTATTTCCTCAAAAATATTTAAATATTGAAAACTCATAAGCAATATCATATAAAGGAATAAAAGGTGATCTTTATGGAAGATTATAAGCATTATGTAGAAGAGGGTTGCAAAAGTGACAATTTGAATGAAAGTTCTTTTAAGCAAAATATAGTTATTTTTTTACTACATTCTTTAGGTTGGGAAAAACATGATATTGATATTGAATATTCAATTAAAATGGGAACTACAACACATAAGATAGATTATGTTCTTAAAAAAAATAATAAACCTGTATTAATTGCAGAAATAAAATCACCTAG
>JBMFVL010000092.1:0-633 GCA_049966015.1 Thermoplasmata archaeon
TAAGGTCAAACAGTTTAGATAGGTATGTTCCCTCTAACCATGCAGCAGTATTTTTTATTGGCAATGGTCTTACCACTTTTGCCATAGCAAAGCTGAGAACAATGGCTGTTTCCTCTTTGCTCAAAAATTTATTCAGTATCTGGTCTAACTGGAGGTCTTTTACAATTTTGAGTAGAGGGATAAAAGGGCCATAAATATAGCTAGCTTTAGGTAAAGTAGATCTGACCTTAGATATTTTACCATCGATCATCTTGCCGATGTACTTATAATGGTACTTGGTATTTTTGATGACAGGGTCATAATAAGGCGTTCGTTCGTAATAGTAGGAATTCTTTTTTACAGTTTTAGATATTTTTTGAGGTTTGCTCATAATGGTGGTATATACCACCATTATATAAATACTTTTCTATTAAAAAAATGCAAATATGAAAAAATATAACAGAATAGATGAAAAATAAGAAAATTTACCGGTTTTCAATGAATAATGGTGGTAAAACCGGAGCATTTAGGTGTTATTGTTATTTGTAAAATACCTCAAACGGTCTTCGCTGTCAATAAAGGTCAATTCAAATGGTAATGTTTTGATTATGCTTTCCAACTCATCTATCGAAAGGTATCCCTTATCTAGCTTGA
>JBMFVL010000093.1:0-577 GCA_049966015.1 Thermoplasmata archaeon
ACGCACAAACCGTCTCTCTCTTCCGCTCAGTTCCCTCAATTTTCTGTGAGCGGAACGAGTGCCTAAGTGCTGTAATCTCCTCTTCAAGTACTGGTATCTTCCCTTAACATCCCTCAGATGCCTGCTGTTGAAAAACATGTTATTTGACAATACTGCCATGTTCTTTATGCCTCTGTCTATCCCCAATACCTTCACTCCTTCTTTCTTCATCACCTCTCTATCTGGAATTTTTACCTGAACCATTATGAATATCTTCTTTAGTTTCTCATTCACAACGAGCTGGGCATTTGTGTATTCACCCCTATATTTGTCGATCAAGGGTGAATGCACCACGGCATACACCAATCTGCCCTGCACCGTAGTAAGGGATATAGTATGTGAATCAGGATAGAATTTGAATGACCTGTTATCATATCTTATTGTGAGCGATTTTCTCTTTATTTTCTTCTCAAGCTTGGTTGCCTTCAATACCTCAGAAGCTGTATCCCTTGCCGTCTGAACGAGTGCAGATGGTAGAGTGGGTATCCTTTTCCTTACCGTTCTGTATGTACCCTTATTGAGTTTGTTCTTGTTGAAT
>JBMFVL010000094.1:0-576 GCA_049966015.1 Thermoplasmata archaeon
GGGAAATTTCACTATTAAAGGTATTTCTATGATTTGATCGTACAAAAATAATCCATGTGAGTAATAATTCTTTTCTTTCAAAGCCTGGCCATGATCAGAAGTAACAATTATCATTGAATTTTCATATTCTTTGATTTTTTTAAAATATTTAATTAATTCACCAAAATAAAAATCTAAGATATTCAAATTATCAACATATTTCTCTCTTATGTCATTAATAATTCTATCCGGTATCTTTTTGCCAGCCAGATCTTCAACAAAACGCATCTGTTTATAAAAAGGATATCTGAATCGGGTTAACTCCCATTTTACGTAAGGTTCATGGGGTTCAACAAAATTTAAGAAGAAAAAGAATGGTTTATTAATTGAAATCTCAAAAACTCTCTGGACAATTATATTAGCTCCCTTTAGCTTAGGCCAAATGTTATATTTTTTACAAAAATTCATTTTTTTATATAATTTATATAATTTTAATATCTCATTGAATTTATAAATTTTCAAGTGTGTTAACTAACCCTTAATTAATAAAATTTAATTTTTTGATAAAAATGGGGGTATTGGTGACCAATATGATCG
>JBMFVL010000095.1:0-575 GCA_049966015.1 Thermoplasmata archaeon
GTTATTTTGTAATGAGAAATTATACGGAGGGATGATTAAAGTGATAGTTAACAATCATATATTTTAAATAATTTTTATATAAATAAATTAAGATCCCCAACCCACTTTTCATATCAGATGCACCTCTTCCATATAAATAATCATTTAAAATTTCTCCAGAAAATGGATTTACTTTCCACTTGTTCAAATCTCCTACTGGAACGGTATCCATATGACCGTTTAAAACCAAATAAGGTGGATCACCTATACTACTTATTAAAGAAATTTTTCCCTTTTCAGGTTCAATTTTCTCTACACTGGCTCCATTTTCTTCTAAATAAGATTTTATATAGATAGAAATATCTTTCATGTCTCCTGGTGGATTTTCACTATTTATAGAGATTAAATTTTTTATTAAATTAATTAACTCCATTTTATTTAGTTCTAAATCAAATTTTTTATTCATAATTTATTTTTATGAATTTCTTTTATAAAACTTTTACTCCGAATTTAAGTGTATTAACTAACCCTTAATTAATAAAATTTAATTTTTTGATAAAAATGGGGGTATTGGTGACCAATATGATCGAAAATTA
>JBMFVL010000096.1:0-273 GCA_049966015.1 Thermoplasmata archaeon
CTTGAACTTAAAATTCCAAATCTGCGATACAATGGGGTTGTAAAATACATAGAATTGTACAAGACGGACAAATGGTACGCATCGATAGTGATCGATGTAAAAGAACAGCAGGAATCAGTACCAAATGGCAATCTATATATAGACCTTGGAGTTAAAAATCTCGCAACTGTTTTCGATGGCAAAAAGGTTGTAATCTATTCTGGTGGAAAAGTCAATGCTATAAACAGGTACAGAAACAAAAAGAGTGCAGAGAAGCAAGCTATTCTTTCAACG
>JBMFVL010000096.1:283-563 GCA_049966015.1 Thermoplasmata archaeon
GTCATACCTTGAACTTAAAATTCCAAATCTGCGATACAATGGGATTGTAAAATACATAGAATTGTACAAAACGGACAAATGGTATGCATCGATAGTGATTGATGTAAAAGAACAGCAGGAATCAGTACCAAATGGCAATCTATATATAGACCTTGGAGTTAAAAATCTCGCAACTGTTTTCGATGGCAAAAAGGTTGTAATCTATTCTGGTGGAAAAGTCAATGCTATAAACAGGTACAGAAACAAAAAGAGTGCAGAGAAGCAAGCTATTCTTTCAACG
>JBMFVL010000097.1:0-563 GCA_049966015.1 Thermoplasmata archaeon
AAGATAATGTTAATGATAGACAGTGATTTGACCGATATGAAAAGAAAAGCTTTCGAAACCGCAATGAAATTCAAAACAGAATTATATGACAATAAATTACTCGGTGTTATAAAAGAGATAGAGAGAGAAAATAAAGAGAAAATGTTATCTGAAATATAAGTTGGAGGTGGTGATATGAAAGTATTCACATATGGAGATTTGCGTGAATATTTGCTAAGTAAAATATATAAAGATGAATACGTGAAGTTAGTTGATTTTTTGAAGCGTGAAATATCTGACAATCCAGACTTTAATTTATTTGATTATTTGTATAAAAATAATAATGTTGTAATATTTACAGCAAAAAACACTGAAGAACTAAACAAAAAATTGAAGAATATATTAGAACTAAATTTAAACTTATGCATTTCGGCATAAAAGACAAAATAAAATCAAAAATACTTGATTATAAACTCTCATACCCATGAAATAACTACTTTTCCAGAACGAATATCCAAATCCACTTCGTTTAATTCTTGTGGTGTATTTATTCCTTTCATATATCCAAAAAATTTATAACCCAG
>JBMFVL010000098.1:0-544 GCA_049966015.1 Thermoplasmata archaeon
GGTCTCCGCTCGATATTCGCATGGTGCAAATCCATCTCGGGCATAAGTCACTTAGGACCACAGAAAGGTACACTCATGTGACCCAGGAAGAAGTAGCGGAGGAAGTCAGGAAAAGAATCAACGAGTTTTTTCATAAAACAAATGCGGGGCCAAAAATAGCGAATCCGCTCATGCACCAAGTGGGGGGGATATAGATAAGACTTCAAAACGTGCCGCTTTTTAATTCAGTAGTCTGAATATTATCCTTTTCATTATACTTGTACAATTCAATCAATGTTTTAGCAATCTTTGACCGGTTTTTCAGTTCTTTCCCTTGCCTAATTTTCTGCTTAATGTTTCTTAATCCTCTTTCAGATATTCCATTATTCCTGACATATTTAGGCTTCAATGTTAAAACCCAATCAAGAAATTCCTTGCTATTGACAATCTCATGATCCTTCAAGTATTCTAAATAATCCTCTTCATTTGCACCGGTTGTGCTGACATCGTCAAGGTTATTTGATTCCTTGCCGATATATCTGATGCGGCCAGCAATGATATGTTT
>JBMFVL010000099.1:0-540 GCA_049966015.1 Thermoplasmata archaeon
ATGTCGATGATTATGAAACAGGCAGAGATTTGTTGGATATATATAAAGAATTTATAGGAAAGTATGAAAAAGTTTTTCCACTGGAAAAAACTATAATGCTAATAGGTGATAACGACTATCAAAACAGAAAAGATGTTTTAGAATATATTAAGTCTTTGCCGACAATAAACGGCAACGATGTTTTTACATATCAGTATAAAAATTTGTTTCTTTTTCATGGCAACATAGAAAGTGCTCATTGGCAAGAATTGTTTGGAAAATATGCCGGAATAGTAGCATCAAAAATCAGCGACAGCCTTTTGCCACAAATGCTTGCTAATAAAATTATTAAAAAATTCAGAATCCCTGAAGATTTTATAACTTTACTTGGTCACATACACTATCTAGGGGGCGTTGATAGTGCCATATTTTGTGGAACATTAAACCAAGAGAGAATAATATACCCTAAAGAAATGTCTCTTGGATATGTCGTAATAAACGAACATTCATCTGAAATTAACGAAGATGATATTAGTATTGTTCAATTATAATGTTTGTGCT
>JBMFVL010000100.1:0-540 GCA_049966015.1 Thermoplasmata archaeon
CCAATAGCAAAGATAAATGTATCAGTATTTCGCTTTGGAAAATATATTGGAGAATGATCAATATAAGTTATAGTATATTCTGTAGTTGAGTTTCCAATTAAATATCTTTTAATTTTTTCAGCAAGTAAATTTTTCCACTGATCATTTATTTCAAACTTCATTTTGTTAAATAACTTTATTTCTTAAAGCATATAATTTTTTCTAGTCTTGTGTATCTTTTGATTTTTACAGCACCATAAATAATTGCAATTGATCCAAGAACCTTCGCATTCAAAATTATTGATACATTTACTATATTCATTTTAAAAAATGTTTACTAAATTCTTTTAAAGTATTGTAAATCTTGCAATCATAAATCTTGCTACTCTCCCATTTATTTTTATTTATCAAGTAACTATATCCTTTATGTGCATATGCAGATATTTTTATTCCATACTCATCTACTTCATGATAAGACCACTCAAAATAACCCATTATAACTTCCATAAAATAAAAGAACTATAGTTTTGCGTTTTTGAAAAAAGTTTAATATTATTATAA
>JBMFVL010000101.1:0-538 GCA_049966015.1 Thermoplasmata archaeon
CTTGACAGGCATACCAGTAGTTCTGAGGGCGAATACTCTTTCAGCAAATCCTTCTCTACCAGAATGTTGTATATCCTATAGTAGATCACCATCGATACAAAGTTTATCATCATCCAACCCTCTATTTCGTAGTCGCCCCTCATATATGTTCTGTCTCCATGCAGCGTATTCTTGAAGGTATCATACAGCTGTTCTATATTTACCCTTGATTTCAGCATCTCATACACTTTAACAGCACTATCTTCTATGTTCGTTATTACCCCTATTGTCCCTATCCTGTACTGGTTCTTATAGAATTTATCAAGCTCTTCTTTCGCTTCATCTGTATCTTTAATCCTCATCTCATCTATTCTACCCAGTATATCTTTCTCCTCTTCTGCCTTTAACTTTTCGTCTATGAATACGATTATTCTGCGATTACTCTCTTTATCTATCCTGTATTCATAATACCATACTATACGTTTCTCAAACCTGAAAAAATCTGTAAGCGCTTCTTTCTTTCCTTCCTTTATCCTGCTGTAATCTATCATCGTGCTAT
>JBMFVL010000102.1:0-537 GCA_049966015.1 Thermoplasmata archaeon
GGAGGAATTCTACCATATGCAAGTGGGCCTATATCATAAATTGATTCTTCTTCTTTATATTTTATTTTACTAGAAGGTTTAAATACAAACTTATTCTTTTCAGGTACATTTATTACTGCTTTTGTTTTTGGATCTTTAACTTTTTTCGCTTTCTGTACTCTTCTTGTAAATGTTCCAAATCCCTTAATTGATACTTTTTTTCCTTTATTTACAGAAGCCAATACTTCACCAAAAAAAGTGTCTAGAATCTTCTTTACGTCCTTCTTTTTCAAGTTTGTGCGGGATGCAATGTTCTTTCGTATATCGGTTATTCTTACCATACGTATTCCCTCTAATAAAAGGATATTTAAAGACTTTAAAAAATTTTTCTATGTGTGATGATTGTTAACTATCACTTTAATCACCCCTCCGTATAATTTCTCATTACAAAATAACTGTATATCTTGAATATAACTTCCTAGATCTTATATTCATCCTTTTTAGCCCTTACTATTTCACCTACAACTCTCTTTAATCCTGAGAAAAATATCTCAATTA
>JBMFVL010000103.1:0-526 GCA_049966015.1 Thermoplasmata archaeon
CCATCCGGGCAATTTAGAAATTTAGAATATGATGAATACTGTTGCATTTTTAAAGAAATGCAATCAAAAACTGGCAAAGATCCTATATACTCCATTCAAAAAGAAGGTATTATAGATTTAAAATGTGGTAATAATGAATCAAATTCTGAAGATACAAAGAAAAAAGGAGAAGAAAGACCTATAGAAAGCAACAATTTGCCAAAAAATATCATATTGCATGGTCCTGTAGGTACAGGAAAAACTTACTTTGCAAGAATATTAGGGAAAGGAATAATAAATGGAAATATAAAAAATTTGGATGATTTAGAACATTGGCTCTCAAAACTAAAAAGTGGAGATGAGTCATTAGATGAATTATACAGTAAAAAAATTGAAAATGATAGACTTTTTACCGTTACATTTCATCAATCTTATTCTTATGAAGATTTTATAGAAGGTATAAGGGCAAAGGCTAGTGGAGACAAAATTGAATATGAAATTGAACCTGGAATCTTCAAGGAGGTATGCAATAACGCCAAAAAACCAG
>JBMFVL010000104.1:0-525 GCA_049966015.1 Thermoplasmata archaeon
GGAAATTAAAGGATATGGATAAGAATAAATAGTTTTGAAACCTGTGAAAAGTGCTCTCGCACCTAAAACATACTGATAGGGATCATCTCCAAAAAAATTACCATTTAAAAGTGAAAATAAACCTGGTACAAGTATAGCAATTAATGCAATAATAAACAAATATTTAATTTTCATTCTTTTACCATTGATAAAAGTTTATTTTCATAATCCTTGGCAATGTTTTCCCATAGAAAGTTACTTGCAAATTTGTAGGCATTTTCACTCATTCTTTCCCATTCTGAATCATTTTTATAAATGTATCTTATCTTTTCTGCCATTTCATTTATAGAATTGCATCCAAATCCATTGTAATTATCTTTAACAATAGATTCTAAACTTTTATTAAAAGGTGATTTTAAATATATCACGGGTAATCCATGGGACATAGCTTCAAGGGATGCAATTGAAAAGCCTTCGCGAATGCTAGTCGTAATATATATACATGAATTTGAGTATTCTTCTTCCAATGCTTTCGCATCAAGCGAT
>JBMFVL010000105.1:0-525 GCA_049966015.1 Thermoplasmata archaeon
TTTTGTAAGATATATTCTGCATCTTCTTCTATACTTACATTTATTAAATCCATTCTATCAACCTCTAATCATACATATCCTTCTATTTTTTTCCTTATTTTACATACTGCATTATGTTTATCCATTTCTTCTTTTGTTTTTGCTATATAACCGCAATATCCACACTCCCATTCTATTACTTTACCTCCTGTAAATATATCCTCCTTTTTTTTATCCATTTTATCAACCTCGTATTACTATATATATTATTAGATATATAAATCTTTCGAGACTTCCACTATTCCGCTAATTTATAAATCTTTCGGTTCAAAAAATTAAAATTTAAATTTCAAAATTTTGAAATTTTAAAAAATTAAAAAAGTTTAAAACATTTTAAATTTTACAAAAATTAAAAAAGAATTAAGGAAACTTAAACTTTATACATTTTGACAAAAAAAAGCGTGTTTTTTTGGCATTTTTATGTAATATTTCTATTTTATAATATATAAAACTACTACTACTTTTTTTCGGAGATAAAAAAAACAC
>JBMFVL010000106.1:0-519 GCA_049966015.1 Thermoplasmata archaeon
GTTGTGTTGGTATTATTGTATATTGTTATTGTGGAATTCCTGTATATAGCTGTCCCGTTCGTTGTGTACGCAGCTATGTATATGGTTTCTGTTCCTGGTAAATTGGCTATAAAAGAGACGTTTAAATAATTCTTGTTAGGAGAGGTTGTTATGCTTCCCAAGTTGGGTTTAGATGTTATTAGATAGTGTACATTGGGCTGGAAACTGTTCAGTGGATTATAGGTTTTTGCAGTAAACGTAATACTTGAATGTACAGGAATTACATCAGGAATGCCAGAAAGGTTTAGTTTGAATATTGCTGGCAATATATTTATAATGTATGAAACTTTGTAGATATATGAATAATTGGATCCCAATGTTAAGTTGGCGTAAACTAAGGAAGTTATGTTTCTAGAAGTTATGATTGAGACAGGAATGTAAAATGTGCCGTTCGACGTTGTTGTGTTTTTCCATTTAAGCCCATTGGCAGATGTAATGTTTATGTACGTTAGCCCTGCATAACTGCTGTGTGTATAATAG
>JBMFVL010000107.1:0-519 GCA_049966015.1 Thermoplasmata archaeon
GTTGTGTTGGTATTATTGTATATTGTTATTGTGGAATTCCTGTATATAGCTGTCCCGTTCGTTGTGTACGCAGCTATTTGTATTATCACACTTCCCATCGAGGTTGCTATAAAATTAACAGATAATTCGCCCCTGCTTTCACTTATTATCATATCCCCTAGAGAAGGTTTCTCAATTATTGTGTAATTCACAGCAGGAATGTAATCCCCTACTGGATTATATGTTAATGCATAAAAATCTTGTCTTGAGCCCAAAGGGATTGCTGCTGGAATCCCTGTAAGGTTTAATATAAATGTTGCTGGTAAAATCTCCAAAAGAATATGTTCATGAATATAATATGCATAACCGGAATTCACTGTAAAATTGAAGTATATCCAGGCAGATACGTTTTTAGGAGCTATGATTGAGACAGGAATGTAAAATGTGCCGTTCGACGTTGTTATGTTTTTCCATTTAAGCCCATTGGCAGATGTAATGTTTATGTACGTTAGCCCTGCATAACTGCTGTGTGTATAATAG
>JBMFVL010000108.1:0-513 GCA_049966015.1 Thermoplasmata archaeon
ACAAAGGCAATCCACTTATATCGAAAAAACTTATCTCTGCATCTTCAGGGCACTGCTTAATCGCCTCATTTATTAAAGCTTTGTTGAATGAGCCTTTTCTTAGACTGCCGCATATGGCAAGTATTTTGATTTTATCATTTTTAGCCATAAATATTAACATGTAATTACCAGACAACCAATAAAATAATTTCGGAATTTTTTATTATGCTCCAAGCCGCATTGTAATTAAATTATAAATAATGCTTCGAGACCAACAGGCAAGTTTTATATATCGTGATTGTCTTATATGATAATAAGGTGTACCTTATGGTAAGTGAACAAGTTTTTATAGCCAAGATTGAACCTAGCTATGTTTTTAAAAAAGAAAAAATATTTTTTATATCTCATCTAAAAGATTTTGACGGGATAGGCTCTGCAGCGATTGCTAAGATAGCTTTTGGAAATAAATTAGAAAGAACAATATTTTCAGATTTTGGAAAAAATGCTGCAGAAGAGCTTAAAGGAGAGCTTGAG
>JBMFVL010000109.1:0-512 GCA_049966015.1 Thermoplasmata archaeon
ATGGATGAAATAAGCAGATCAAATATGAATAAGGAAAATATGTACATCATAATAGACTCAACAGGGTTCAAGATAACGGATAGGGGTGAATGGATGAATGAAAAATACAGCAGAAAGAGAAAAGGATGGATCAAGGTTCATCTAGCCATAGATGCAGATTCTTTCAATGTAGTATCATTGAGCATTACTGATGAAAAAGTACACGATTCAAAGGAATTCAAGAAATTAATAGATCCTGTTTTAGAAAAAACAAAAGCTGTATATGGTGACAGGGGGTACGATTCAAAGGAGATATACAATTATCTATCAGAGAATGGTATAGAGGCAATAATACCACCGAGGAAGAATGCAACAACAAGATCCAGGGGTAGTCCAGCAAGGGCAAGGCTTGTGAGGGAGATAAAGAGGATAGGAGAAGAATGGAAGAAGGCAGTGAATTATGGAAAAAGATGGTTAATTGAGATATTTTTCTCAGGATTAAAGAGAGTTGTAGGTGAAATAATAAGGGCTAA
>JBMFVL010000110.1:0-509 GCA_049966015.1 Thermoplasmata archaeon
GATTACAGCACTTAGGCACTCGTTCCGCTCACAGAAAATTGAGGGAACTGAGCGGAAGAGAGAGACGGTTTGTGCGTGATGTGAACCATGTGATTTCTAAAATTATAGTTTCGCATCCCTACGATGTATTTGCACTTGAGGCATTGAACCCTGCACAGATGAAACAGAATGGACAGGGAAAGAAATTCAGGAAGATGCTGGGTTCATGGTCTCCAGCGGGTCTGCAGAAGTTCATAGAATACAAGGCAGAGGATGCGGGTAAGATTGTATTATACATAGATCCGAAGTATACGTCGCAGAAATGTTCAAGATGCGGATACGTGGACAAAGACAACAGACACGGATCAGTATTCAGATGCAAGAACTGCGGCTTCGAGCTCAATGCGGATCTGAATGCCTCAAGAAACATCGAAGTACTCGGTACATCTGAGTACTTCAGGCTGCTGTCAACCAGCCGATCGTTGCGGTTCAATGAAACTCCACTCGGTGGAGGGGAGACCAGCAACAAG
>JBMFVL010000111.1:0-501 GCA_049966015.1 Thermoplasmata archaeon
TTCTTTAATTTACGATATAATGTAAAAATATATAAGAGGGCATATAACATCAAAAGTTTTTTTAATTTAAACGGTAATTGGAAAATGGATGTATAATGATAGCCGTTTAATATCAAAAATCAAAGATTTGAAAGTTAATAATATAGTCAATGTTTCAGGAATTATCATTAGTAAAGATTCTAAAGAGTACAAGGCAAGGGATGGGAGTTTATCAAAATTTCTTTATGGTATTATTGAAGACGAAAGTGGAAGCATAGTCTATAAGGTATGGAGTACACCAAAAATAGATTTAAATGTAAATTTTAATGAAGGGGAAAGTATCGTTGTTTACCGGGCAGAGGTGAAGGAGTGGAATTCTATCAGAGAATTGCACATAACCAAAAATTCAATTATTAAAAAAGGTACAGATGTAGTAAGGGAGAGTAAGGTTACTTATGTTAAAGATTTAACAGAAGAGTATGCATCTGTTACTGTTTGTGGTTTAATTAAAGGCGAATTAGG